>DASQGS010000043.1:0-12677 GCA_035632455.1 Thermoanaerobaculia bacterium
AGCGTCCCCGCCCCGCGGCCGGTTTCACGCGACACGCGCCAGTAACTCTATTTGTCGCGAAATCTTGTCGCGGGGCAAGGATGCCCCGCGACTTGCCGGCAGGATGCCGGCGCTCCTGGCGGGGCTCGACTCCGGCCCGACAATTCCTTATCCTTCGCCCGGAATGCTTCAGTCCACAGGGTCCCCTACAATTCCTGAGCCTCAGACACTCGCGCAAGTGACGCCCTCGATCCTCGAGGAAGTCATCCGTCAGTTGCGCAGCACGCGGAACGACATCATCCGCTTTGGTGTATGGAACATCCGCAATCTTACCGACGAGGAGTTCAACCGCACGGACGATCGCAAGCTCCTCGGTTACTTCCGCCAGGATCTGCTCGAGACGCGGTTTCTCTCGAAAGGTCGCCGAGTCGATCTGGTGCAGCTCTGGAAATGGTTCGACGATCAAATGAGCGGTACCGAGCCGCTGCTGATCGGCACGAACGAGGTGTTTCTCAACATCCGCGACAAGGACCTGGAGAAGGTTCGGAAGCGGATCGACGAGATCCAGTCGTTTTTCCCCACGATCCGCAGCGACGATCTCGACGCCTTCCGGCGCGTCAAGTACAAGCTGCGCCGCACGGTGATGCGGCTGACCTACGATCTCCATCATCTCTTCAAGCGTCTGGAGAAATATCGAAAGAACGTCGGAATTCCGGCCGGCCGGCCCGAGCAACCCGTCCTCGAGGTTGTCGCCGACCTCCCGGAGCCCCCGCCCGCGGATGACCACGAACATGAAGACGACCACGATCACGATCATTAGCGCGATCCTCCTGGCCGCGCTGGTTACAGGTTGCACGAGAAGCGAATCATCGACGGCACCGCCCGTGCCGCGGTCAAGCGAGCCCGCTCCGTCTCCGGAACAACTGGCGCTCGGCAAGCAACAGTACGCTTCCCGCTGTGCGTTTTGCCACGGCGAGAATGGCAGCGGCGTGACCGCTTTTGTCGGCAGCTATCCGGCCGCGAATCTCACCGACGGCATCTGGTTCCACGGCGGATCGAGGACCGACTTGATCCACACAATCGCCAAGGGCGTGCCCAACACGCCGATGCAGGGGTTCGAAGGGATCATGACCCCGCAGGAAATCGAAGCCGTCGCCGCGTACACGCAGACGCTGGCCAGGAGATAGCGGCCGAGCTTGTGAGGCTCGTCCACTTGACGCCAACTACTCGGCCTTGATCGCGGACGCGAGGTCGATGCGCGCGGCGAGCCGCGCCGGGATGAATCCCGCCACCGAAGCCGAGAGGAACGTGACCGCCAGCGAGATCGCGATCAGCGCCGCAGGCGTGTGGAAGTCGATGGTCCAGCCGAACGATTGCTTGTTGATCACGTAGATCAGCTCGAACGAGAGCACGTAGCCCATCACCAATCCCACCGCGGTCGAGACGAGGCCGAGGAGCGACGACTCGAGCACCAGCATGCGTCGCAACTCCGCCGCGGAAAGACCGAGGACTCGGAGCAGGGCCAGCTCTCGCGCTCGCTCCAGGATCAGCGCCGCCAATGTATTGACGATGCCGAGGACGGCGACGGCGATGGCGACGCCGAGAAGGGCGTAGGTGATCAGAAACGTCTGGTCGAAGATCGTCATGACCTCACGGCGGATCGAGCGGTTCGTGATCGCGAACGCGTGGTACGACGGGCCGAAGCGATGCTCTAGCTCGACACGAGCCCACTCCGGATCGACGCCCGGCTTCAGGAATATCGCTACGGTGTTGATGGCATGGTCTTCGAACGATCGGATGTAGAGCGAGCGGTCCATAACAACGACGCCGCGGTCGTTGGAGTAGTCGCGATAGATGCCGGTAATCGGAAAGCCGCGCATGCCGTGCGCGGTCGGGAGGACCACCGAGTCGCCGACGTCCTTGTCAAACTTGATCGCGAAACTTTCCGAGATGAATACGCCGTCGATGGCCAGCGCCCGCGCGAGCGCCGCGGCCGCGGAGCGAGGCTTCACCATCGGCAGTACTCCGAACCCTCCTGTGACCGGGAAGTCGCCGCTGCCGACGGCGATGATGCTTTCGCCGTAGGCAATGTCCTTGCCGCGTACGCGATCGAATGCCGCGATGAATCCAACCTTCGCAAGATCGGCGGAGATCGATTCCGGGAAGAGCGCGATCTGGGCGTTTGTCAGTCCCCTCGACGGCCGGAGCCAGAGATCCGAGCCGACGGTTTGATCGACCCAGATCCGCACTGTCTCGCGGAAGCTGCCAACCATAAGCGCGACGGCGACCATCATGCCGGTGGCGAGCGAGAGCGCGGCACTCGCCACCGCCGTGCGACGCAGCGAGGCTGGCAGCGACGCCGGGGCAAGCTGCCCGACGACACCGAAGATTCTACGCAGGAGTGGCGCCAGCCCGTGCGATACAGCGGTCACGATCATCGGCGCAGGCAACGAGAAACCGGCGACGATGAAGAGCACACCGACATAGCCGGCGACAGCGATCCCTCGGTAGGGCGGAATGAACGAGACCAGCGTACCGGCCGCGAAGCACGCGATCGACGCCAAGGCGAGTGCTCGATTGTTCTTGCGCCCGACTCGCTGATGCAGGCCGGGCTGGATCAACACAATCGGCCGCACGCGGGCCGCTTCGAGCGAAGGTTGAATCGCCGAGACCAGCGAGAGCAGCGTGCCAACGGTCGCGCCGAGGGCGATGATCGCGGGTTTGAGAACGATCGCCTCCGGACTCGATGTCACGTAAAGCGAGTTGATCGTCCGGCCGATCAGCCGGAGAATCGCCGAGGCCAGCGCGTCTCCGAGGGCAATGCCGGCAGCCGATCCAATGAGCCCGAAGACGAGGCCTTCGCTGAGAAAAGCGAGGAAGATCTGACGTGGCGAGACGCCCAGGGTCTTGAAGATGCCGACGTCGCGCCGGCGCCTGAGGATCGAGATCAGCACCGTGTTGTAGACGAGGAACATGCCTACGAGCAGCGCCACGCCGGCGAGAGCGAAGAGATTGATGCGAAACGCCCGGAGCATTTTCGCCACGCGCTCGTTGCGCTGCGACGGCCGTTCCACGCGAGCGCCGGCCGGAATGACGCGCCTCACCTCGCGCAAGAGCTCGTCGGCCGAGGCATCGGGAACCAGGAGATCGATGCGCGTCAGTTTTCCGGTGAGGCCGAAGCTGGTCTGCGCCGCGGCGATGTCAGCGACGGCGATGCTGCCGTTGAATGCCGTGGCCGGGCCGCGAGGCTCGAGAATTCCGCGGATCGTCATCCGCCGTTCATGGCCGAGGACATCGATCCTGAGAACGCTGCCGAGGGCCAGCCGATGCTCGTGCGCAAATGATGCCGCGACTACGATGGAGTCGTCGCGAAATAGATCGAGCCAGGTGGAGATCATCCGCGCGTTCGCGGGCTCGTCGTCCGCTCTCGATTGCGGGCGTTCGGTCGCGCTCGTCATCACCGTCGCGTAGCGGTAGTCGCGAAAGTGCAGGTCCGACAGCAAATCGACGCCTAGGAGGCGGATCGGCGTCTGGTCCGGCTCGATGACTCCCTCGATGTCGATGATCGGAGCAAAGCGCACTCCGCGGCGCCAGAGCGGCTGGAGACGGATCAGAACATCTTCCGGAATCGGCACGGCTTCGGAGACGATCTGGTAGTTGGCCCGCCCGGCGATGGCGTCGACCGATTCGCCGAAGGCTCGCAGCGCGCTCTGGTTCGAAAGCTCGATGGCCACGACCACGGCCACGCCGACCGCGATGCCGAGGATCGTCAGCAGCGTGCGGATCGTCTCGCGCACGATCGGTCGCAAGATCAGCGCACTGATGACGAGCCGCGTTCCCGCTTCGCTCATGGGCGTGCGGCCGACCGGCCGCGCACCCGGCCGTCGGCGACCTCGATCACGTAATCGCCGTAGGACGCCGCGCGGTCGGAATGCGTCGCCATCACGATGGTGGGCCGTTGCGACCGGTGGATATCGCGGATCAGGTCGAGGATCTGCTCTCCGGTCTTCGAGTCGAGATTGCCGGTCGGCTCGTCGGCCAGGATCAGCGGCGGGCGATGGATGATCGCGCGGCCGATGGCGACGCGCTGCATCTCGCCGCCTGAGAGCTCGTTGGGATAGTGCGTTGCGCGGTGCGCCAGGCCGATGCGCTCGAGGACATCAGCGGCGCGCGCCGCGATCTCCGCACGGGACACGCCGGCCAGCGCCAGCGGAAACGCGAGGTTCTCCTGAACGTCGAGCGTCGGCACGAGGTTGAAGAATTGGAAAATGAATCCGATCGACGTGCGCCGGATGCGGGTGAGACTCGCTTCATCTAGCGCCGAGGTCTCCGATTCGCCGAGCCAGACGCGGCCGGCACTCGGCCTGTCGACCGCACCGATGAGGTTCAGCAGCGTCGACTTCCCGCTGCCGGACGCGCCCATCAGCACAGCGAAATCGCCGCTCGCGATCTCGATCGACACGCTCGTGAGCACGTGCACCGGCGCCGATTCCTCGCTCCTGCCATAGTCGTGGCTGACGTCCTCGAGCCTGATCCGCATCAGCAGCGATTGTGAGGGCATCGAAGGATGGGAACAAGCGGAGCGCGGCCGTCCCGGCTGCAACCGCGGGGCGTCCCCGCCCCGCGGAAGCACTCGCGCGAAATGTCCTTGGCTGGTCAGTGGCCAGTGAGCAGGATGCCACGACCGCATTCTGCGCGAGTATGGTCGCGGCGCAAGGATGCCCCGCGACTTGCCGGCAGGGATGCCGGCGCTCCTTTTCGTGGCGAAACGGCCCGAACGGCGTTAGGATCGCCGGGTCGTCATAGGAGGTCATTCATGGATGAGACACCAAGATCGGCTGGAGGAGGCGAGGACGCAGGCACGCGCTTCAGCCGGGCAAAGGAATTCGTCGGCGAGAAGTACGCCGCCGCGTCGGAGACGGTGCGCGACAAGTACGCCGCCGCTTCCGAGAGTGTGAAGGACAAGTACTCGCAAGTCCGCGAGCGAGTCGAGGAGATCGACTTCCAATCCCTCTCCGATCAAGTGCGCAGCTACGTCCGCTCGAATCCCGGCAAGGCTCTGCTCATCTCAGTCGGCGTCGGATTTCTGGTCGGGCTGCTTCTGCGCCGCGACAGCAAAGAGGAGTAGACGATCGTGTTGAACACAGAGGCAGAGGATCACGAACACTCCGCAGGCGGCGACGACTTCGAGAACCCTCTTCGCGAGCACGCGGAGACTCTCGGCGCCAGCATGGCCGAGAAGGGGCCGGAAGTGCTCTTCGAGGAGCTCGAGGAGCTCCTTCCGGAGAGCTGGCGCGAGCACATCAAGGGCTATCCAATCGCCGCGATTCTGATCGGCTTTGGAGTCGGCATCTTCCTCGGCATGAAGAAGGGCGACGAGATCATTGACGCCGGCTCTTCGATGATCGGCGCCGTGGCGATGTCGAATCTGGCGGAGGTCATGGAGAGACTCAAGGGAGAGTAAGAGGTTAGAAGGCAGAAAGCAGAAGTGGCTTGTCGCGAGAGCCACGACCTGACTTGTCTGCTTGCCATCTTCCGCCTATCTCCGCACAATATCGTCGATGCCCGCGAAAGCCCTGGACACTCTGGCGAGCACTGCTCCCCTCCCCATCTCTTTTCCGTTCGTCGTTTACGAAGACGCGCATCATCGTCTCGAGTCGCTCGCGGCCGAGGTGCACCGGACCTATTTCGCGAAACATGCGCCTCTTCCGGTGAGGTGGGGGCACCAGATCGCGCGCAAGCGGCGGCGGAGCATCAGGCTGGGCTCCTACAACCACGAGACCAACGAGATCCGCATTCATCCGCTGCTCAACTCGCCGCTGATCCCGTCGTACTTCGTGCAGTCGATCATTCACCACGAATACCTTCACCACGTCCTCGGCCCGCATCACAACCGGCGGTTCCACGCGCAGGAGCGGCAGTTCCGCTACCACCGTGAGTCAAAGGAGTGGATCAAGCGCAACCTGTTTCTACTGCTGGGACGGCGCCGGAGCGAGCTCGTGCCGCGCTCCTCGCAAGTCGTGAGTGCTCCGAGGGAACGAGCAGAGAGCGCGCAGTTGGCGTTGTTCTAAGCCGAATCAGGAGCCAGCCTTCCCCGGCAGTCTCCTCGGGTTCCGCATCAGCGCGATCATCTCGGTCACCGCCGCGTGAAGGCCCACGAGCGCGGCGCGGGAGATGATTGCGTGGCCGATGTTGAGCTCTTCGATCTCCGGGATGGCGGCGATACCGTCGATGTTGCGGTAGTTCAGCCCATGACCACCGAGGATCGTCATTCCGATTTTTCTGGCGGAGCGAGCGGCGGTGGCGATCTTCTCGAGCTCCTGCTGCCAGTTCCCGCTCTTCCAGGCATCGGAATACTTGCCCGTGTTGATCTCGATCTTCGGCGCGCGGAGCTTGTGGCATTGTCGGATCTGCTCGAGGTCGGGATCGACGAAGATCGAGACATCGATCCCTGCATCCACGAGCTGCCGGACCACTTTCTCGAGGTTGCCGGAGTGCAGCAGGACATCCAACCCTCCCTCGGTCGTGACTTCATCGCGCCGTTCCGGAACGAGCGTCACCTGATGCGGCTTGATCGTCTGGGCCGCGCGCACCATCTCCGAGGTCGCCGCCATCTCGACGTTGAGATGCGTGGCCACCGTTCGGCGGAGGACCTCGACGTCGCGGTCCTGGATGTGCCTCCGGTCGCTGCGAAGGTGGACGGTGATTCCCTGCGCGCCAGCCAGCTCGCAGATCAGCGCCGCAGCCACGGGATCGGGCTCGTCGGTTTTCCGGGCTTCACGAATCGTGGCGATGTGGTCGATGTTGACGGCAAGACGCATGGTGTTAAGAGTAGCAGATGATAATCGGAACACTTTTCCCATCTCATCCGTTTGATGGCTCTGCATGCTTTACCGCTTCGAAAACATCGAGAAATCCTACGGCCCTCACGACATCCTCAAAGGGGCGACGTGGCAGCACAATCCCGGCGAGCACGTCGGCCTGGTCGGTCGCAACGGTGCCGGAAAGACCACGCTGTTCAGGCTCTTGCTCAAGCTGGAGGAGCCGGATCATGGGCAGATCATCCGGGCCAACGGGCTGACGATCGGGCACGTGAGCCAGCATCTCGACGCTGAGCCCGGGATGTCGCTGTTCGATTTCGTCGAGACCGCATTCGCCGGCGTGCTGGCCATCGAGCGGAAGATGCGGGAGATCGAGCACGATCTCGCCGACGCCTCGGCAAGCGCCGCCGATCACGAGCGATTGCTGCACAAGTACGCCGACCTGCAGCATCAGTTCGAGCTCGCGGACGGATACACGCTGCACTCCGAGGTTGAGCGCGTCCTCACTGGAGTTGGATTCGAGAGAAGCGATTGGGATCGCCCAATTCACGAGTTCAGCGGCGGCCAGCAGAACCGGGCCATGCTGGCCCGGGTGCTGTTGACCAAGGTCGATCTCCTGCTGCTCGACGAGCCGACGAACCACCTCGATCTCCGTGGGATCGAGTTTCTCGAGGAGTTCCTGCAGTCGTTCACGGGCTCGTATCTGCTGATCTCGCATGACCGCACGTTTCTCAACCGAACCATCACGAAGATCATCGAGCTGGCCCACGGCAGGATCGTCGAGTACAACGGCAACTACGAGCGCTTCCTCCAGCTCCGCGAGGAGCGGATGGAGAAGATGGCCACGGACTACGGACGGCAGCAGGAGATGATCGAGCGGACGCAGGATTTCATCCGCCGCAACATCGCCGGGCAGAAGACGAAGCAGGCGAAGTCGCGCCGGAAGATGCTCGCGAAGCTCGATGAGTTGGAGCGGCCGGAGAGCGACGAGACCCTAGCGAATTTCCGCCTCGACGCAGGCCCGCGCTCGGGAGCGATCGCGCTGGCGGTGGATCGCCTCGCGGCAGGCTACGGTGACAAGCGCGTGGTCAGCGACCTTTCGATGACCATCCGCCGCGGAGAGCGCTACGCCATCATGGGTCCGAACGGCTCCGGAAAATCGACGCTGCTGAAAACCTTCGCCGGCCGTCTCGAGCCGCTCGCCGGCGATCTTGCGTGGGGCCACAACGTTCAAACCGGATACTACGACCAGACCCTCGCGGACCTCGATGCGAAGGGATCGGTGATCGACGAGATCTGGAACCTCGATCACACGAGAACCGAGGAACAGGTGCGCAGCTACCTCGCCCAGTTCTCGTTCTTCGACGATGACGTCTACAAAAAGACCCGCGACCTTTCGGGAGGCGAGAAAGGCCGCCTCGCGCTCGCCAAGATCATGTACGCCGGTGGGAACCTGATGCTCCTCGACGAGCCGACGAACCACCTCGATGTCTACACCCGAGAGGCTCTCGAAGAGGCGCTGGAGCGATTCACCGGAGCTCTCATCGTCGTGTCGCACGACCGCTACTTCATCGATCGCGTGGCCGAAAACATCCTCCTCGTCGAGGACGGAGAGGCGGAAGTGTTCCCGGGTAACTACAGCGAATTGGTGGAGCGGATCAAGGCCGAGAACGCGGGCCTGTTGCCGAAACGCCAGGCGGTCGACAAGCCCGTCACCGTGCGGGAGACCCGAGGCAGCGCGGCGAGCGAGGTCTCCGCGACGCAGGGAGCGCGCCAACCATCGTCGTCGAGAACGAAGGCATCGCCGGAACAGCGCGCCGAGCAGCGAAAGCGCGAGAAGCGGATCAGGAAGATCGAAGAGGAGATCGCGCTACTCGAGTCGCGCATCAACGCCGCCGAAGGCGAGCGCGAGCGCAATGACCTCCTGCTTTGTTCTGAAGAGGTCTACCGCGACGGCGATCGCACGCGAAAAATCCAAGCGCAGAACGCGGATCTCAAGGCCATGACCGATCTTCTTTACGGAAAGTGGGAAACCCTGGCGAGGGAGAAGGAAGAGTTGCAGGCGGAGATGGCTGAGATCACGGCATAATTCTGGTGGCTAGGCGAGATTTCCGTCATTTCGCTGGTCGCTGGGCAACCCCAATCCGCAGATGTCGCAGATCGACGCAGATGCGTGGGAGGCAATATCTGCGTGAATCTGCGAAATCTGCGGATAACAGGTCTCCGTTCTTCACTGCGACCAAGCTGCAATTCGTTTCGCGATCCTGCCCAGCCAGCTCGTGCCGATGTCCTGGTAGTACAACGACGCCGTCTTCTGGATGGCATCGGCGAGCGATGGATAGGGCGAGACGAGCTGCGCCAGCTCACCGATTCTCGTCCCCTTCTTGCGGGCCAGGACGACTTCCTCGATCAGCGTCGACGCATTCGAGCAAAGGGCGTGCGCGCCGAGGATGTTCCCTTTCGCGTCGCAGACAAACTTGATGAAGCCCTTTGTCGTGCGATCGACGACGGCGCGGTCGACGTCCGCCATCTCAACCTTGTAGGTTCGAATGTTTGCCGCCTCATGCCGTTCCTTCGCCTCGGGCTCCGTGAGTCCGATGTGTCCGACCTCAGGATCGGTGTAGAGTGCCCATGGAACGTGCGCATAGTCCACCGCCGACTTGCCGGGGAATAGCATGTTGCGGACGAGCTTGACCGCTTCGTACGCTGCGACATGCGTGAACTGCAACGCGCCGTGGACGTCGCCGCAAGCCCAGATGCGCGGGACGCTGGTCTGCAGATACTTGTCGGCGACGACGTAAGATTTGTTCAGACGAACGCCGGTCTCCTCGAGGCCGAGATCCTCGGTGTTGCCGCGCCGGCCGGAGGCAACGAATACTTCGTCGACGGCAATCTCCTCGTCGGACTCTTTGTCGATCGCGCCCGACCTCCGAATCGTCGCAATGCGCTTCCCGTTCGCCGTGCGGACGGAGATGACGCTCCATCCGGTGCGGATCACGATTCCTTCTTCCGCCAGAATGTTGCGCACGGCGTCGATCACCTCGGGGTCTTCCTTGTTGATGATCTCGCCGGCCATCTCGACGACGGTCACGTCCGCGCCGAAACGCCGGAAGATCTGTGCGAACTCGATGCCGATCGACCCGCCGCCGAGAATCAGGATCGAAGCCGGGAAGGTGTCGCGATCGAGAAACGAGGCGTGGTCGAGGTACCCGCTTTCGCCCAACCCGTCGACCGGTGGGATCGCTGTGCGCGAACCGGTTGCGATGACAATGTCTTTGGCGATCAGGCGGCGCTCGCCGGCGACGACCTCGTTGCGGGAAACGAGCCCGCCGCCGCTCTCGATGACGTCGATTCCGAGCTTGCGAAACTTCGCCGGATCGTCATGCCGGCTCGTGACACGGCGTACCTCGCGCATCGACTCCATCACGGCCCGCGGCGAGATCGCCGGCACGCGCGGCACGAGGCCCCAGGCATCGGCGTGCCGCATCTGGTGCGCGAGCTTGGCCGAGGCCACCAGCGCCTTTGTCGGAACGCAGCCGGTCCAAAGACAATCGCCGCCCAGAGCCTCGCGCTCGATCAGCGCGACTTTGCGCCCGAGCCGCGCGCAGCCCGATGCGGTGACGAGACCCGCGGTACCACCGCCGATGACGACGACATCAAACTGCTCAGACAATCGAACCTCCCAGACTTCGTTTTGGGATTGTAGTGGGTGTCATCCTGAGCCGGCGAAACCCCGGAGGGGTGGAGCGCGGCGAATGATCTCCCTGGCAAGAGCAACGTTCCTCGCGGTTGCTGATAGAACCCTTGCTCTCCTTTCGTGAATTTACTCCCGTTTTACGTCTTCGTGGTTTCGTGTGACACCGGCAAAGCGGCATCGTCGCGCATCGTGGAGACTCGCACGTTGACGCAACCAGAGACGCTCGGGACGCGCGCCCTGGAGGGCGACCTGGCCATGCTCCCGCTCGCAGAGCTCCTGCAATTCCTGCACATCAACGGTCGCGACGGAGTCCTTGTGGTCAGCGATCTCGCCGGTAAGCCGCGGGCGGTGCTCCACTACCTTCGGACCCAGATCGTCCACGCCACCTGCGACGGGATCGCCGGGTCCGAGGCCGTGTATGCGGCGATGGTCTACGAAAGCGGGCGCTTCGAGTTCTATGCCGGAACGCCAGAGCGGCCGGTCATCACGATTCGGGAGAGCGTTCAGAACCTGATCCTCGAAGGACTCCGGCGCCTCGACGAGCTGTCGCACCTGACCAGTCTCTTGCCCGGCGACGACCAGGCTCTGTATGTCGCGCCGGAGCCGCCCAATGACGAGATCCGGCTGACAGCGCGAGAGTGGGCATTCCTGTCGCTGGTCAATGGAAAGCGGACAGTGCGGCAGATCATCGAGGCCAGCGGGCGCGAAGAGGGCGAGGCACGCGCCGCCCTCATCGGATTGCTGACCGCCGACCTGATCGTGGACCGGCGCGATGACGCGTGGCTGGACCGCATCGTCCCGCGCATGCTCCGTCACGCCGAGGCAGGCGAGACACGCTATCCACCGCCAACGCTCCTGGCGAACCTCCTGCTCAAGAGCTGCGACGGAAAGAAAACACTGCGCGAATTGATCGCTAGCCTCGGCGAGGAGCGCGAGATCCTCGAAGAGCTCCGCCTCCTCGTGCGAACCCGTTGGGTCAGCTTCGCGCGCGGGGAGGAGGAGTTCAGGAAGTGGATCGAGGCGTGAGCGGGCTCACTTGTACGCGAAAATCATCGCATACAGAATCAACGCCACCAGCGTCAAACCAATCGTCAGTGCGATAAACCCGAATACCTTGAACACCTTCTCCAGCTTCGCGGGGATCGGGCCGGCCAGGTGCTCGTCGAGCTTGCCTGATGCCGCCAGCTCGTCGTATTCCGCCGGCTTGTCGAACTTGAACTCGTCGATCGGCACGCGTCCGGTGAAGATGACCGGATCCATCGGGAACTTGTCCGGACGGAAGTGGGTATTGAAGAAATGGATGGTGAAGATGAAGGCCACAGCCAGCAACGCCTCGTCGCTGTGAATGATCGTTGCGACATTGATTGACGCACCGGGGAGCAGCCTTGTGAAGAATTCAGGGAACCATAGGATCAGCCCGGTCGAACCGATGACCATGACCCCCCAGAAGACGGCGAAGTAGTCGAATTTCTCCCAATACGTGTAACGACCGTACTTCGGTCGCTCCGCCCAGCCGAAGAACCACATGAACGATTGCCAGATCTGCTTGATGTCCATGAGCGTGAACATCAAGGTGTCCGGCCCGGTGAGCATCTGCATCAGGGTCAGCTTCTCGTCGCGCTTGCGCTTGAGCAGCGTTCCGAGGTGATAAGCGAAGAGCACGAGAAGAGTCACGGCGGCAAAGCGATGGATGTAGCCCATCGTCTGGGCGCCGCCCAGAATCCAGGAGATCCCCTGAGCCCAGCCGGCGTAAGAGAACTTGAGAGCCATGCCGGTGAGCGCCAGGGTGAAGAACGTCACGATCATGACCGCATGCTGCCAGCGCTGGAATCTCGCGAAGCGCTTGTAATAGACCTCGCCCTTATCCGACTCTTTGTGCTCCCTCCAGTGGTGGCGTGTCCGCACAAGGCGGAACAGCCAGAGCATTGTATGGAGCAGGAAGAACGCCAGCGTTCCCACGAGAAGCGCAACCATGAAGCGGAATGACCAGTAGAGCCATGGGTACTTGTGCGGGTCGTGGTTCGTGGCGTGCGTAAGATAGCCGGCAAATCTGCGGTTCGACCCGGCGTGGCATTGGCCGCAGGTCTTGACCACGTTCGCGCGGGATAGCGTGGAATGAGGATCGTCCGGCGGGAGGATATTGTGCTGGCCGTGGCAATCCGAGCACTTGGCGGCTCCCT
>DASQGS010000044.1:0-3066 GCA_035632455.1 Thermoanaerobaculia bacterium
CGCGCAGCGATACCAGAAAAAACCGGCAATATCAGAAAGGTCGATTCCTTCACAGCCTCTCAGGATGACACGCAAACCATCGATACTCGCCTGAACCACCGGCCACTGATCACTGACCCGCTCGCAACCTCGCCAACAGGAAGGTCTCGATCCCAATCTCCGCGGGCAACCCGCCGGACTTTCGCTTGATGTCCAGATCGGCCAGCGCGGCGAGCGAGCGGAATAGCGCCGCTTCGCTGTAGTTCCGCACTGCTTCCCATTTCTTGTGCAGCGGGAACGGATGAGGCCGCTGGCGGGCGAGGCCGTTGTTCTTGAGGTAATCGCCGAGGCGATCCGCGATCGTGTCCTTGAAGCGGAGATACGGAATCGATCGCTTCAGATCGAGCTCGTGCAGCTTCGCATACGAATGAATGCCGAGCAGTTGGCGGATCTCATCGGCGAACGCGAAGAGGAAGCGTCCGTAGTGGGCTTCGACGGTCTGCTTCGGGTCCTCCCGCCGCGCTTGTGCGACTAAGTCGCGCAGCTTGGCGACGGCCTCGAGAATCTTTCCCTCGGAGAACAGCGAGCCGAGCTCGTAGCGCGCCCCTCCTTCGACGTTTGCAACTTCCTTGTCGATGAGGTCGGGCGTGACGCGGCCGCCGCTTCCGGCGAGGGTCATCAGGCGCTCCGCCTCGGACAACGCCAGCCGTAGGTCGGGGACGTCGCTCGCGAACTTGTCCGCCAGCAGCCGGTCGATTCCGAGGCGTTGGCGCAGCCGCGCGATCGCCGGCGGGTCGAAGCGCACGCCGGCCTCGTTCGCGAGGCCGGAGATGGCGTGATCGAGAGCTTCGACAAAATCCTCACGCCTCAGATTGCACTCGATCACCGCGCCGTGCCGGTCGATGAGCTCGATCGTGGCGGAGTCTTTCGGGACCTCGCCGGTTCGCAGCACAAGAATGCAGCCAGGCGCGCCGCCGCGGCCGATGGCCTCGATGAGCAGCGCGGCGTCGCCTTCGCCGCGGCCCGCCTTCTTTCCGGTCGCCCGGCAAAAACCGAGCATGTCCACGAGAGTCTCGTCCAGCGCCACGCCGGCGGCATCGGCGATCACGCGATCGGTCATCTCGAGGTTGGCTCCGACGAGGCCCATCAGGTGGAGCAGCTTGGCCGCCGCCGTTCCGCGCTTCCGGTCAGTCTTCGCAGATCGCCACTCCGCCAGCGCCTTGTCGTACAACGACGCGATCTCTTTCGCGGAGATGAACGCGTTGACCTCCGGAATCACGAGGAGGCGCGCGCTTCCGAAGAGCGACATGGTCCGATACGAGTCCAGGATCGCGGCCAGTTCGGCGCCAGGCTCGAAGGTCTCGACGGAGATCGACGGCGTGGTCATCACGATCGCGTCGCGGACGGCGATGAAGGCGCGCTCGGCCAGGTACTCGCTCGTCCCGCCGATGAGGATCACCCGCGGAGTCTTGCCGGCATTGATCTGGGAGATGATGGTCTGGAGTGGCTTCGGCATTCGGGATTGCTACCCGAGGAGTCCCTTTTCCTGCAGCTCCTGGCAATCGATGCAGAAGGGAGTCCAGGGAACCGCTAGGAGGCGCTTCTCGCCGATGACGGCTCCGCAATTCGTGCAAACGCCGTAGGTGTCGGCCTTGAGCCGGACGAGCGCCTCCTCGATCTGCATGAGGAGGTTGCGCTCGCCGTCGGAGAGGGAGAAGTTGAGCTCCTTGGAATAGGCACTGGCGGCCTTGTCGGCGAGGTCCTGGATGCCGTCGTCGGGCTGGGCGTTGCCGGCGGCTTTGTCGCGCTGGTAAGAGTCGAGCAGCTCGCCCTGCTTCTTTCGAAGCGCGGCTTCGTGCGGCTGGTAGGGATTCGGTTTTACTTTGGTTCTGGCCATTGGAGCCGGCTCTCCTTTACTTGTGGTACGGGATGTTCCGCATCAGCGTGCAAGCCCTGTAGATCTGCTCCAGCAGGACGACCCGCGCCAACTGATGCGGGAGAGTCATCGCTGACAGACTGAGGAGCTTGTCGGCACGCTCTTTGATCGACCCGGCGAGTCCGAGATCGCCGCCCAGGACGAAGGTCACGCCGTGGGGCTGCTCGATCATGATTCGCTCGAGCCACTTCGCAAACTTCAAAGAATCGATGGACTGACCGCGCTCATCGAGGACGACGGTATAACCACGCTTCGGAATCGCAGCCAGCAGACGCGCCGATTCGGCGCGCATGATAGCCACATCATTTGCAGCTTGTCTACCTCTTTCGGCCGCAACTTCCGTGATTTCAATCGGAAAGAAGTGCCTGACCCTCTGTGAGTAACGATCGATCGCCGCCGAGTACTCAGCGTCGGAGTTGGAACGGACCCAGATGATCCGAAATTTCATGGTTTGGCCTTCGCAAAATGCCGCAACAAACCTCCGTCATCCTGAGGCGGCGGAACCCCGAAGGGGTGCAGCGCGCCGAAGGATCTCCATGGCACAGACCTGCCATTTTGAGATCCTTCGCCGTCTACGCGGCTCAGGATGACGTGGCTTCGCGTTCCCGCCTCACAGCCCGTACCTTCTGCGTTTTTCCAACAGCGTCTTCCGATTAATTCCGAGAATCCTGGCGGACTGCGAATAGTTCTCGCCGGTCCTCCGCAGGATCTCCCGGATGTAGCGGGCCTCGAGCTTATCGAGAGTCCAGCGCCGGCGCGCGGCGCCGTTTACGAAGTCCCGCGGCTCGAGGAAACCGTCGATTGGAAGTGAATCGGCCGTGATCCGCTCGGAGGATTCGAGGATCACCGCCCGCTCGATCACGTTTCGCAGTTCCCTGACGTTTCCCGGCCAGGCGTGCTCGACCAGCAGGGCCATGGCGTCGGGCGTGATCGTGCGAATCCGTCGCTTGCCCGCCTGCTCGGCGGCGCGTCGGAGGAACTGGCGTGCCAGTCTCGGGATGTCCTGCCGCCGCTCGCGCAGAGGCGGGATGCGCAGCGTGACGACATTGATGCGGTAGAACAGATCTTCCCGAAGGCCGCCGCTTTCCAGCAATGCGTCGACGTCGAGGCTGGTCGACGACATGACGCGCGCACCGAGGTCGATCGTCCGG
>DASQGS010000045.1:0-6818 GCA_035632455.1 Thermoanaerobaculia bacterium
GACCGCTATTGCTCCGGCTCGGTGTGCCGCCATCGCGCTCTGTCCGAGTATTTCGGCCAGCAGCTCGAGGCCGAACATTGCGGCGCGTGCGACCTCTGCCTCGGCGACACCGAGGAGGTCAAGGATGCGCTCGTCGTCGCGCAGAAGATCCTCTCCTGCGTCTATCGAGTCGGTCAGTCGTTCGGCGTGGCCCACGTCGTTTCGGTTCTCCGTGGCGAGGACACGGAGAGAATCCGCGAGCGCAATCACAATCAGCTCTCGACTTACGGAATCCTGAAAGGGCACGCGAAGAACGACTTGCGCGACTGGATCTATCAGCTCGTCTCGCAGGGTTTCCTCGCGCAGTCAGGCGATCAGTATCCGGTGTTGCGGCTCACCGAGACCTCGCGCACGCTGATGCGCGGCGAGGCCGTCGTTCGTCTCCGGCAGCCCGTGGCGGCGCCGGCCGATGCGGCCGGGAAGATGCCGGCGGCGGAGTCATGGGAAGGCGTCGATCGCGATCTCTTCGAAGAGCTTCGCCAGTGGCGCCGGCGTCAGGCCGAGGGCCGCGGCGTGCCGCCATACGTGATTTTCGGCGACCGCGCGCTGCGCGAAATGGCGCGGCTTCGACCTACGAACCTCACCACGCTCCGCGGAGTGTACGGAGTCGGAGACTCGAAGCTGAGCGAGCACGGCCAGAAGCTCATCGAGGTCATCTCCGCGTTCTGCAAGCTGCACGGCCTCACAACGGACCTCGCGGGCGGCCAGCAGGCCTCGGTCGCGCCCGCGGGCTCCGGAGGTCTGCGGCTCCGCGCGTCGATCGCCTCGGCCTCGGCGCTGTTCAAGCGCGGCGCGTCGATCGACGAGGCGATGCGCGAGACGGGCCGTTCGCGCGGAACGGTGGTCGGCTATCTCTGCGCGTTCATCGACGAGACGTTACCCGCCTCTGTTGCGCCGTGGGTCGCCGACAGCGTCTACGAGCGCGTGGCCATCGCCGCCGACGAGCTGGGCCCCTCGCTGCTCCGCCCGCTCCGCGAACGCCTCGGCGAGGATGTGAGCTACGACGAGATCAGAATCGTGCTCGCACACTTGAAGACGCGGTGAATGCTGGCTCCGTTAGAATGCCGCGCCATGATCGAACCGGTACCGGAGCTGGCTGGCCTTTCCCTCGACGAACAGTTCGCCTACCTGGCGAAGGGGAGCGTCGACCTCATCGAGAAAAGCGACCTCCGCGCGAAGCTCGCTCGGGCCCATGCGAGTGGCAAGCCGTTGACGATCAAGGTTGGATTCGATCCGACCGCGCCCGACATTCACCTCGGTCACACGGTCGTCATCCGGAAGATGCGGCACTTCCAGCAGCTCGGCCATCGCGTGGTCTTCCTGATCGGCGACTTCACCAGCATGATCGGCGATCCCACGGGCAAGAAGGTGACGCGCCCGTCGCTGACGCGCGAGGAGATCCAGCAGAACGCCGAGACCTATCAGCGCCAAGTCTACAAGATCCTCGACCGGCAGAAGACCGACATCCTCTTCAACTCGGAATGGCTCGCTGCGCTCGGTTCCGAGGGGATGGTCCGCCTGGCTGCGAAATACACTCTGGCCCGCATCCTCGAGCGCGACGATTTTCGCAAGCGCTTCGAGGCTCACCAGCCAATCGCCGTCCACGAGCTCCTCTATCCACTGGTCCAGGGTTACGACTCGGTGGCGCTCAGGTGCGACGTCGAGATGGGCGGCACGGACCAGCGCGTCAACCTCCTGGTCGGACGCGATCTGATGCGCGAGTACGGGCTCGAGCCGCAGGTCGTGCTGACCATGCCGCTTCTCGAGGGGCTCGATGGCATCGAGAAGATGTCGAAGTCCCTCGGCAACTACATCGGCATCGACGAGCCGGCGAGCTCGATGTTCGGGAAGGTCATGTCGATCTCGGACGAGCTGATGTGGAAGTACTACACGCTCTGCACCGATCGCACGCCCTCCGAGATCGAGACGCTGCGAGCGGCCGTGGCCTCGGGACAGCATCATCCGATGGAGGCCAAGCGCGAGCTGGCGAAGTCGATTATCGCCGGATTCCACGACGCTGCCGCCGCCGAGGATGCCGATCAGGAGTTCCGCCGCATCTTCAGCGAACGCCAGGCGCCGACGGAGGTTGAGGAGAAGACGCTTCCGGTGTGTGGCGAGCAGTTTCTGACGAAGGTCATTGTGTCAGCGGGCCTCGCACCGACGAACAAGGAAGCGCAGAGGCTGATCGCGCAGGGCGGCGTGCTCGTCGATGATGTGAAGGTCGAGGACACGAAGCAGATGATCGACGGCAGCGCGGGCAAGGCGTATCTGCTGAAAGTGGGCAAGCGTCGGTTCGCAAGGATCGTGTTCGAGTAGGGGCTTGGATTGGTGTGTCATCCTGAGCCGGCGAAACCCCGGAGGGGTGAAGCGCGGCGAAGGATCTCCTTGCGAGAAACATGATCCTGCCAAGGAGATCCTTCGCCGCTACGCCCCTACCGGGGGCTCCGCCGGCTTCAGGATGACGTCAACGAAAACGGCAGGCGCTCGTGGGCGCCTGCCGTTTCGTTCTTCGAGTGGCGTCGCCGAGGAGGAGACGGCGGGCCACTCCTGCTCACCGGTAATTGATCGGAATGGTCAGGACCTCGGTCTCGAGTCCGGCGGTGACGCGGACGTGAAGGGCGTCGGTCTTCCCCTTGAGCGCGCCGCCCGGTGCCCACTGAACCGTGCCGTCGCTGCCGAGAAGAACGTCGGTCCTCGAATCGGCAAGCGCGAAGACTGCCGGCTCGCCGTTCGGGCCGGAGGCGACGATCTTGAAGTAGTTCGGGAAGGTCGAGGTGAACACGTCGAGCGGCTGGTCGAGGACGCCGTCGTGATCGGCATCGTGCAACTCGATCGCTCCATCCTCGTTGACGTCGACGCCGGTAAAGTTGATGCGAATATCCTCGCGAACGGCGATGCCGGGCACGAAGGTCGGGTCGCCGCTCCCCGAGTTTACGATCGAGCCGTAGAAGATCGCCGAGCCCTTGAGGATGACGGCGTGAATGCTGTCGTCGTCGGCTGGAGTGCCGCCGAGAAGCGCCGAGACGCCGCTGTTGTACTGAACCTGCGTGCCCTTCGCGTAGTCGACATTCGTGGCCGCGGCGATCGAGCCGTCAGCGCGCGTCAGTTCCCAGCGGATCGTCGCATCGTCGACAGCGTAGACGCCGAAGTTGAAACGCGCCTGCGCCGCGGATGACGGGCCGGCGATCACGGACGTCTCGCCGACGAACGCGGCATCGGCGGCATCGACGGCCGGGACATCCTGCCCGAACTCTCCGGTCGCGGAGACGTTCGTGATCCGCGAGGTGACGGCGAGCTTGTGAATCACGGTGTCATCGGCCTGGATCTCGATCGCACCGGTGCCGGCGGTGAGGCCGAACGAGGTCTGGACGACGTCGGCGAAGGTCCGCGTTGCGCGTGGTGCGAGAACGACGGCCACGGGCGCCGAGGCTCCCTTGGCATCGTGGTAGAGAATCTGGACCGTGATGGCGCGCGCGGTCATGTTCTGGATCTTGAGCTCGCTCTGCCAGTGGCTGTCGTTGGCGCCAGGACCGGTTCCAGCGGCAGGAACGATCAGGCTTCCGGCGCTCGCGGCCAACGGCAGCAGGGCGATGGATGCCGCGGTGATGAGGTGACGTAGCTTCATGGGAATCTCCTTTGTCGTGTCAGTATCTTTTCGTTTCGAGGATGAGGCGGACCGCTCATCGAATTCGCCGTGTGATACGCGAGTACGGAAATAAGCGTCTAGAAATCTATGCGAATGCAGCATGAGAAACAAATAAGAAACGAGGCACATAAACTATGCATGATAAAGGGATATCGATGGCGGGATTGCCAGGGATAAGGAAGGTGGTCGCCGTCAGCGTCCGGCAGGCGGCCAAGCGAGACGACAGCCTTGATACGGTGGAAGGGCGGAAAGCGTCCAGGGAATCAGAAATCAGAAACCAGAAACCAGAAACCAGAAACTAGAAACCGGAAACCAGATACCAGAACGATGGCGAGTGGCTTTCTGGTTTCTAGTTTCTGGTTTCTGGTTTCTAGTTTCTGGTTTCCGCTTTGGTTTACACTCTGCGCCGCCATGCCGATCCCTCTTCTTGACTTGAAGCCGCAGTACGCGGCGATTCGCGATGAGATTCTCCGAGTCACCAACGAGGTGTACGAGTCGCAGCAGTTCATCCTTGGGAAACGCGTCGAGGAATTCGAGCGCGATCTCGCCGCGTATTGCCAGTGCCGGCACGCCGTCGGCGTCTCCTCGGGCACCGACGCACTGTTAGAGGCGTTGATGGTCCTCGAGATCGGCCCGGGCGACGAAGTGATCGTCCCGGCTTATTCGTTCTTCGCAACCGCGGGCGTGGTCCATCGACTCGGCGCGACGCCGGTCTTCGCCGATATCAGCCTTTCGGACTACAACATCGATCCGTCGCTGATCGAGGCTCGGATCACGTCGCGCACGAGGGCCATCGTGCCGGTGCACCTCTACGGCCAGATGGCGGCCATGGGAGAGATCGGCGGGCTGGCGCGCAAGCATCGCCTCCCCGTGGTCGAGGATGCGGCCCAGGCCATCGGCGCGGAGCTCGGCGGCCGGCGTGCCGGCTCGCTCGGCGAGATCGGCTGTTTCTCGTTCTTCCCGTCGAAGAACCTCGGCGCGTTCGGCGACGCCGGAGCGATCACCACGAACGATGACGATCTCGCCGTGAAGCTCATCGACTATCGCGTTCACGGAATGCGTCCGAAGTACTTCCACCACGTGGTCGGCGGCAATTTCCGTATCGATGCGCTGCAAGCGGCAATTCTGCAGGTGAAGCTGCGGTACCTGGAGTCGTGGACTGAGGCGCGGCGGAGGAATGCCGGGATCTACGCCGAGCTCTTTGCCGCCACGGCGCTCGGCGACCGCGTCGTTCTTCCAGCCGAGCTCCCGGGCCGGCGGCACATCTATCATCAATATGTGGTGCGATTTCCCGATGGAGCAGCCGCGCGCGATCGGGTCATGGCGCATCTCAAGAGCGCCGGGATCGGATGCGAGGTCTACTATCCGCTCACGCTGCCGCAGCAGGAGTGCTTCCGCGACCTGGCGGGCGCGTCGGAGCGATATCCGAATTCGGAGGCCGCGGCGGAGCAAATACTCGCCATACCGATCTACGGAGAGCTCACGCCGGATCAGTTGCGCGAGGTCGTGACGGAGATCGCGGCGGCGTTGCGATGACAGAGCCCCGAATGATCAAACACGCGCTCGTCACCGGAGGAGCGGGTTTCATCGGATCGCATGTCGTCGACGCCTACGTCGAGCGCGGTCTGCGCGTAAGCGTCATCGATAACCTGTCGACCGGCAACCGGCGGAACCTGAACCCGAAGGCGGAGTTTTACGAGGCCGATCTTCGCGACCCGGCGACGGCGGCGTTGCTCGACGACCTTCGACCCGATCTGATCAACCACCATGCCGCGCAGATCGATGTGCGCACGTCGGTTGCCGATCCGGCCTTCGACGCCGAGGTCAACGTCGTCGCTTCGCTTAGGCTGCTGCAGAAAGCGGCGGAGACCGGCGTCGAGCGCATCGTGTTCGCGTCGAGCGGCGGCGCGATCTACGGCGAGCCTCGCGAAGTGCCTCAGACGGAGAGCCATCCGGCCGGTCCTGTGTCGCCGTACGGCTGCGCCAAGCTGGCCATCGAGCACTATCTCCATTATTTCCGCGTGGTCAAGGGTCTCTCGTCGGTGGCGCTGCGATACGCGAATGTCTACGGCCCGCGCCAGAGCTCGCGGGGAGAGGCGGGCGTGATTGCCATCTTCGCCGATCATCTGCTGCGAGACGATGAAGCGACCATCTTCGGCAGCGGCGCGCAGAGTCGCGACTTCGTCTATGTGGGCGACGTCGTGGCCGCGAACATGACCGCCTCGTTCGGCGGCATGAGCGGGTCGTACAACGTCGGGACGGGCGTGGAGACCTCGATCCTGACGATCTACGACATGATCGCCGCGGCCGCCGGGAGCGAGCGGCGCCCGCGCCACGCCGAGGCCAAGGCCGGAGAGCAGATGCGGAGCGTCGTCAGCGGCGACGCGCTACGCAGGCTGGCAGACCTTCCGGAACCGGTCGCGTTGCAGGATGGGATCGGGCGGACGGTGGATTGGTTTCGAAAAATAAAGAACGACTGAAAAGTGCCGCTCGTGCGAAGGAAGGACACTCAGTCCGCGTCTCGTGTCGAGCGGTCAAAACAACCGGGCGGTCACGCTTCCTTTTCGAACGTCTCCTCTTCGCGGATGCGATTGACGAGCAAGCAGATCGCAATCACCACCGGAATGGAGATCAGCAGAACAGCGAGCCCGAAGAGCGCGAGGCGCGAGAGACTGACACTACGCTCCGTGCGGGAGAACGATGATTCCTCGGAGTAGAGCTGGGTCGCCGGCTCGAGGTTGCGGGATACTCCCTGGTAGATTTCGTTGACCTTCGCGATCAGGTCACGAAGCACTTGACGCGTATCCTCGATCTGTGCCCGAACAGCCTTGGGATCCGCGTTAGCGGAACGCGAGGTGGTCTTGATCTGGTTGAGGCTCTCGATGTCATAAGCGACTGCCTGCTCGACGGGGATGATTTCGAGCGAGGCGGTTTGGAGGTCGTGGGCGATTCTCTGGCGGTATGCCGTATCAGTGGCCTGATTGACGAGAGAAACCAGGCGATCGAGGAATGAGTCGCCGAGCTGCGGAGTGATCCGGCCCGCCGACGCAGCAGCCTCGCCCTTCTGATCGGCGCCCTTCTGCTCTCCCTCCGGAGTCTGCTTGTCGAGGTAAGCGGCGAGCGAATGCCGGAT
>DASQGS010000046.1:0-8404 GCA_035632455.1 Thermoanaerobaculia bacterium
GCGGGCACCCCGCGCGCAGCGCGCAATCAAAGCGATGGCGATCTCGCGCAAATCGCAGCTCGAGGCGAATGGCGCGAGGGCGTCCCCTCACCCCGCCGCTACGCGGCGACCCTCTCCCGCCGGGAGAGGGTGAGCGCGAGCCCACAATGTTCGGCACAAACTTCAGGACGTGGCACGGCCCAGCGCTGCTGGGCCCTACGCGCGACTCACCGATCAACACTGAACATCCCTCCCACGACACGCGTGAACAGCATGCGCAACTTCCCGTGATCCTTGATTCCCGGCGCCGATTCCACGCCGCTCGAGAGGTCGATGGCGTCGGGGCGCACGAGCGAAATGGCGGCGGCGATGTTGTCGGGATTGATTCCGCCGGAGAGAAAGAACGGTTTGTTGCGGCCGTACGCGGCGAGGACCGACCAGTCGAATCGGCGGCCCGTGCCGCCGGCGATGTGCTTGTCGTAGGTGTCGAAAAGAACCCAGGCAGCGTCGGGATAGTCGCTCGTGTCGGGCGGCTCGTCGCTGATGCGGAAGGTCTTGATGGCTGGAACGCCGAGCGCCGCGATCATGTCGTTGGACTCGGCGCCGTGGAGTTGCACGAGATCGAGGCCAACGGTGGCGGCGGTCGTGGCGATGTACTCGGGGCCGGAATCGCGGAACACGCCCACGATTTTCGGGGGATGCTCGGCCTCGCGAACGCGGGCAGCGATCGCGGCGGCGCGCTCCGGCTCGATGAAGCGCGGAGTCAACGGCACGAAGATGAAGCCGAGGAAGTCCGCACCTTGCGCGGCGCAGAAGAGCGCGTCATCCTCGCGGGTGATGCCGCAGATCTTGATCCTGGTCATGCGCGCCCCATCAATGCCCGCACCGCTGCGGCCTTGTCGCTCTGCCTCAGGAGCGACTCGCCGACAAGAAAGGCGTCGAAGCCGGCGGCGGCGAGACGGTCAACATCTTGACGGCTCTTGATCCCGCTCTCGGCAACTTTGATCAGACTCGTGGGAATCGCGGCGCCGAGGCGCTCGGAAGTGGCGAGATCGACGCGAAAATCACGGAGGTTGCGGTTGTTGACGCCGATCAAGCGCGCTCCACCCTCGACGGCACGCACCAGCTCAGCCTCGTCGTGAACTTCGACCAGGGCGTCGCAGCCGTATTCGTCGAGGATGCCGATCAGCTCGCGGATCTGCAGGGCCTCGAGCAGCGAGGCCAGCAGCAGGACCGCGCTCGCGCCGGCCGCGATTCCGCGAAGAACTTGCGATGCATCGACGATGAAGTCCTTCATGATCACGGGCAGGCCCGAGCTCGTGGCGGCCCGGACGATCCAATCGCGAGAACCGAGGAAGAACTCCGGCTCGGTGACAATCGAGATCGCCGCGGCGCCGCCGGCGCGATACGCGGCGGCGATGGCCTCGATGTCCGGGTTCTCGACGATCGAGCCCGCCGAAGGCGAGGCGGCCTTGATCTCGGCGATGACTCGGATGTTCGCGCCGTCGCCGCGCCGTTTCAGCGCTGTCGAGAACGCGAACCTCTCGCGCTGATCGGCGCGGAGCTTCGCGGCGCGGCGCGCGGCGCGCGAATCGAATGCCTCATCGCTCAGCCGCGCTTTCGTCCGCGCGACGATCTGCACAAGGACGTCGTTCACGAGCGTTTCCCCAACTCGGTGGTCGTATCCGCGAGCTCCTCCAGCTTGCCCGCGGCGCGGCCGGAGGCGATCGCCTCGCGCGCCAGCTCCACGCCGTCGCGGATCGATGGCGCGATCCCGGCGATGTAGAGCGCCGCGCCGGCGTTGGCCAGCACGACGTCGAGAGGCGCGCCGGGCGCGCCGCCCAGGACCGATCGGGCGATCGCCGCGTTCTCCGAGGCATCGCCTCCGCGCAACGACTCAATCGGATGATCCGGCAGACCGAGCTGCTCGGGCGTCACTTCATACGAATCGATCCGGCCGTCGAGGACTTCGCACACGCGCGTCGGCGCCGAGACCGAGATCTCGTCGAGCCCGTCGCGGCTGTGCACGACGAGCGCGTGGACCGCACCGAGAGCCAGAAGCACGCGCGCCAGGACCTCGACGAGACGGTCGGAGTAGACGCCGAGGACCTGCCGCCGCGCGAACGCCGGGTTGGTCAGCGGTCCGAGAACGTTGAAGACCGTGCGCATCCCGAGCTCGCGGCGCACGTTGACGACCGCTCCCATCGCCGGATGCAGCTTCGGCGCGAAGAGAAACGAGATTCCCGTGCGCCGCAAGACCTCAGCCATGCCGGGAGCTTCGAGGTCGATGTGCACGCCGAGCGCGGTGAGCACGTCGGCACTGCCGCAGGCCGACGAGACGGCGCGGTTGCCGTGCTTCGCGACGTTCGCGCCGGCGCCCGCCGCGACGAGCGCGGCGACCGTGGAGATGTTGAACGTGCCGCTGCCGTCGCCGCCGGTGCCGCAGGTGTCGATCAAGTCCTCGGCTTCGACATCGAGCGGCGTCACGCGCTCGCGCATAGCCATGGCCGCGCCGGTGATCTCCTCCGGCGTCTCCCCTTTCATCCGTAGCGCGATCAGAAGGGCGCTCTTCTGCACGTCGGTGGTCTTGCCGTCCATGACCGCGGAGAAGATCTCGTGCATCTCCTCGCGCTCGAGGTCGCGGCCGTCGACAAGCTTTCGAATGGCGGGGCTGATCATGCTGCACCTCCGGCCATCGCGGCGGTTTGCGACCGGTCGTGCCGAATGGCAATGTCGAGAAAGTTGCGGATGATCTGATCGCCGCCGATCGTGCCGTACGACTCCGGATGAAACTGGATGCCGTAGAGCGGGCGGCTTCGATGCGAGACGGCCATGACCACGCCCTCCGCGCTCACGGCCTCGACGGCGAGATCGTCCGGCAGCGAGGCGCGATCGATGACCAGCGAGTGATAGCGCGCCGAGCGCATGGGCCGGAAGCACCCGGCGAAGAGCCCGCGGCCATCGTGAAGGACATCCGTCACTTTCCCGTGCACCGGAACGCCGCCCAGGATGATCCGCGCGCCGAAGGCCTCGGCGATGGCTTGATGCCCGAGACATACGCCGAGCAGAGGCGTGTGCCAGTTGATGCGGATCAGCTCGAGGATCCGGCCGGAGCGCGACGGCGTGCCTGGACCGGGCGAGATGACCACGGCCAGCGGCTGCTCGGCGAGCAACTTCTCGGGCTCGAACGCGTCATTGCGCACGACGCGCACCCGCTCGCCCGAAAGGCGCTCGATCTGCTGAACCAGGTTGTAGGTGAACGAATCGTAGTTATCGACAACGGTGATCATGGTCGCGGCTCCTCTCGGTTCTCATCGGTGAAATGAGGAACGGTCAGCAGCGCGACCATCGCCAGCGAACGTCGCTGCCGGCATGGCGCACGACGGCACGGCAGAGTCTCAATGGCGGGGATGGGAAGTTGTGAAAGGAGGGAGGCTCAGAGCCAAAGACACGAGTCGACCGGACGGGTCATCGACTCGTTCTCCCGAATGGGGCGGTAGGGGGGCTGGGTGTTCATTGCATGAGAGGGTAACACAAATCGGGATGGGACGGATGGGACCGATGGGACCGATGGGACAGATGGGGCCGACTGGTCTGATGGTGGGAGCCTACTCCCGCATCGGCAAGATCAACGACTGCTGAGGATCCTCTTCTTCGCTCTCGCCCTGCATGGTGAGGCGGAGCTTGCCCGATTCGATGGGCATCTCCTCGATCTGCGCTAGCTCGCCGAGGTCTTTCCCGCTGCCGGCCATCCGCTGCAGCTCCTCGCCTTTCGGCCAGAGCCTGGCGTCGATGGAGCGAATCGCCTCGTTGTAGCGCGCCACCGAGGCCTGCAACGCCTTGCCCACCGCGGCGATCTTCTCCATCGCCGTGACGAAACGGTTGAACAGCTCGATGCTGACTTCGTGCATCCTCTTCGCCGTCTCCTCGGTGCGCTCGGCCTTCCACCCCGCTTCGATCGCGCGCAGCAGCGGCAGCAGAATCGTCGGCGACGCCAGGTAGATCTTGCGGTTCACCGCGAACTCGAACAGCGACGGATCGGTGACCAGCGCGGCCGAAAGGAAGTGCTCGCCGGGAACGAACATCACCGTGAAGTCCAGGCTCTCGCCGACGCCGGCCTGATAGTCCTTCCGCGACAGCGACTCGATGTGCCGCCTGAGCGTCTTCGCATGTTGCGTCAGGAACTCCTGCCTGCGGGCCTCGTCTGTCGCTTCGGTTGCCGCGGCGTACTCGAGGAGCGGGGCCTTGGCGTCGATGGCGATCACGCGCTTGTTCGGCAGATGCACGATGCAGTCGGGACGCATGCGCCGCCCCTCGTCGTTCGTGAACGTCTCCTGCATCGTGAAATCGCAGAGCTCGCTCATGCCGGCGAGCTCGATGCAGCGCTTGAGCGAGCTCTCGCCCCACGACCCGCGCACGGTCGGCGACTGCAACGCGTTCGCGAGACGCGAGGCCTCGCGCTGCGCTCCCTCCTGCACGCTGAGGAGCTGCTTGATCTGCTCCTGCAGGCCGCCGTAGGTCTGATTGCGCGCCTCCTCGCTCTTGACCAGCTCGCCGCGATATTGATTGAGCATCTCGCGCAGCGGCGTCAGGAGCGATTCGATCTCCGCGCGCTTGGTGTCGAGCGACTGGACGATCTCGCCTTTCGAGCCGTCGAGCTGGGTCTTGTTCGTCTGCACCAGGCTCTCCGCGACGGTCGCCAGCGTGCGCTGGGCAAGGGCGGCGAAGGCGTCTTCCATCTGCTTGCGCGACTCACCGAGGAATCGAGTCTGGTCAGCGAGAAGCCGCTGCGTCTCGGCGAGCCTGGTCTCGGCAACGGCGGAAGTCTGTTGCGCGGCCTCGAGCCTTCCGCGCGCTTCGGCCGCGGTGCGCTCGCTCCTCTCCCGCTCGGCGCGGGCCATGTCGCGCTCGGCCTGGAATCGATGGCTCTCCGCGGACTTCCTGGCGCTCGCCCACAACCAACCGACCACCGCTCCGGCCGCGAGCGCGATGATGCTCAGAACCGCTGTTTCAAGGGACATATCGAATTTGATGATGCGCGATGGCACCGATAGCGTCAACGTCAATTGAAAATTGAAAAATGGCGAGTCGCGTTGGCCATCTTTCAATTTTCAATTTGCAATTTTCAATTTCCCAAGAACTTCCGCCACGCGCTCAACCTCGGCGTCATCATTGTAGAAATGCGGGGAAAACCTAAGCATTCCTTCACGAGGCGCGCAAACGATGCCTTCTTTCTCGAGCCCGGTGTGCAACGCCGCCAGCACGGCGCCGGCGCTCGGCGAGGCAGGAAGGTCGATTCCTGAGAATTGGCGCAGCCGTGCCGAATCTACAGGTGGTGGAGTCACGCCAACGATCCCGGACGCGACCGGTTTCGGCGCTCCGAGCTTGAATCCGATCGATTCCAATCCCTCGGCAAGCTTTGTTGCCAGCCGCACGACTTCCGCGGCGATGGCCTCGATCCCGACCTCCTGCAACAGATCGAGCGCCGCGCAGAGGCCGTAGATTCCGTTCGTGTTCAGCGACCCCGGCTCGAAACGCCGCGCGCTCGGCAGGAGATCGAGCGGGCAATCGATGAACCTCCCTTTCCGCTCGAAATTCGTCCAGCCGCTCTCGATGACCTCGAGCCGCTCGCGGTGCTCCGCGGAAACGAAGAAGAGCGCCGCGCCCTCCGGCCCGCACATCCACTTGTGGCCGTCGGCGGCGAGAAACGCGATCTTCGCGCGGCGGACGTCGATCGGCAGCGCGCCGACGCTCTGGATGGCGTCGACACAAAACAGCGCCCCTCGGCGCGCGCAGATCTCGCCGATGGCCTCGAGGTCCGCGGCGAAGCCGTTGTGAAACTGCACCGACGACACGGTGACGATGCGCGTCTTCGCGTCCATCTGCTTTTCGACGTCCTCCGGCGTGAACGCGCCGCCGGACGAACGGACGAGACGGCATTCGACGCCGCGCCGCGCGAGCCGCCGCCACGGCGTGGAGTTCGATGGAAACTCGAGGTCGGTAGTGACGACGCTGTCGCCGCTCTCCCACCGATAACCCTCGGCGACAAGCGCGATCCCCTCCGAGGTGTTCTTGAGAATCGCCACCTCGCCGGCGTCGGCCCCGAGCAGCGCAGCCCCGGCGCGACGGGCCCGATCGTGCTCCGCGTACCACTCGCGCCAGTGCAACGCCCCGAAATCGCGCTGATCGCGAGCATGCCCCTCCATCGCCGCGCAAGCCCGCACCGACATCGGCCCCACCGCCGCATGATTGAAATAGACGAGGTTCTTCGTGACCGGGAACAACTCGCGCAGAGCCTGCTTGTCCATCGACCAATGATCGCACACGGATTGCCTATGGGACTGCGGCGGCTTGCTGCCGCTGGAGTGGCGGCGAAGCCGCCACCAAAACCCTCTCCCGCCGGGAGAGGGCTTTTCGTTGGCACAGGTCGAAGTTGATCGAACGAAATGTCCAAACTCCAGTGCGGCGGCGAGCCGCCGCAGTCCATATACTTCGCGAATGCCAAACTGGACGTATCTGGTCGTCTCCGCGCTCTACCACGCCGGCCTTGCCATCTGGATCGGGGGCATCGTCGTGCTCGGCGCCCTCACCGCACCGGCACTGTTCCGCAGGCTTGACCGCGCCGTTGCTGGCGAGATATTCGGCGGCATCCTCCATCGATTTGCCGTCCTGCGTCTCGCCGCCATCGTCATGGCCATCGCCGCGGCGGCGGCGAAGTATCTGGCGTGGGAGACTCATGCCATCTCCGCGGGCCACGCCACGTGGATCGCCATCCGCTGGATCGCACTCGCGCTGATGGCGGCCGTCGCCGGCTACGAGCTCGCGGTCCTCGAGCCGGCGACGGAAAGGCGACGCGTCCTGATTCGAGCCGATGGCGAGGCCGGCGACCCGGCGCGCCTCGAGTTCAATCGCCTCCACCGCCGGGCGGAGGCGATCATGAAAGCGTCGCTGCTGGCGGCGATGGTCGCGCTGCTGTTCAGTTGATCGCGCATTCGTCTCGATCGTTTCAGGGATCACATCCGCAGATTGCGCAGATTTCCGCAGATTGAAACTGCATGCATCTGCGTAATCTGTGTAATCTGCGGATCAACTCTTTCGCTACTGCGCCACCAGGCCCAAGTGCTCCCGCAGATACGCCGAGGCGCGGGGATCGTGGGTGACGGCGCTGACGAATGCGGCGCGCGTCGCGGCATCGGGCTCGGTGTCCACGCCATTCAACAGAATCTTGCGAAGCCTCGGAGAGCTTTGGAAGAGCTGGGCCGCTTCGACTCGCAGCATTCTCTCGTGCGCCGCGCGTTTGGCTTCCTGGACATCGGGCGGGTCGTTGCCGATGATCCAGCGGATGACGGTCAGCCAGTTGAATCCGATCGTGGACGGCTTGCGATACGCGAGAGGTAGCTGAGCGGGCTTCATTGCGAGCGCCGCGGATGCATCGAGCGCGCCGAATCCGAGGCGCGAGTCGGGATCGGCGGGACTCGGCTTTTTCAACGCGCTCAGTTGCAGCGCCTCGTAGACACCTTCCGCGTGTTTCCACGGCTCATTGAGGACCGGGTCGTTGCGGTAGACCTGCAACCAGAGCGCCGCTGCGGCCGCGAGTTGCGGCGTGGCCGCCGAGGTACCGGCGAAATCGACCTTCAGCAGATTCGGCGTGCCGTCCGCTATCCCCAGTTGCGCCGCGACGTTCGGCGTGTACGAGGCCATCGTATGGTCCATCACGGAATCGGGGCCGTAGCTGCCGCGCATCATCCAGCTCATGATGTCCTTGATCTTCAGTAACCAGTACCAGTAGTGCCAGGCCCGGCTGTAACTGCGGTACTCCGAGGTGACGCCGGTGGCGGAGAGGGTGCGGCTGAAGCGCGCCGGGTAGACGGTCGTGTGCGGAGGAAACTGGAGGCAGATCGGTGACTGGAAGTAGTCGCTGGACGCGAAGACCATGGCCACGCCGTTGTCGTAGGCGCGATTGACGGCATCGAGAAGGGCGCCGGAGGGCGGGCTTCCCGCGGCCATGGCGATCACGTCCGCGTGGTTGTCGATCGCGGCCTTCATCGCCGCCACCATCGAGCCGGTCCAGAGATGGACAACAGATTGACTAATGCGGCAAGACGCGATGTGAGCATACGGCGCGCCGCCCAGGAACTCATGAAACGCCGGAAGGTCGACCCTGTTGCCCGCCAGGATGCTCAGAGTTGAAGTGCCATGGCCGGCGTTCGAGAGAAAGCCGCTCTCGAAGCGATCGTATCCGGGAGGTAGTTCGGCACTTCCCTTGCGATCGCCCTCCACGAAGGAGCGCGACAGATCGAGGTCGAGGAACATCGGCCGGACTCCGTCGTCCGTCTTGTAGTACCCGGTATCGAGGTGATAGACGAGGACATTCTTCGTCGGGTCGGTCGTGCTGAAGTACTGCTCGGCGTCGTCTCGCGCCTTT
>DASQGS010000047.1:0-9491 GCA_035632455.1 Thermoanaerobaculia bacterium
CTGGCCGATGATCATCCGGAACAGGGTGGTCTTCCCGGCGCCGTTCGGCCCGATGATCCCGGCGATCGCTCCGGCCGGGATCTTGAACGTCATGTCGTCGACGAGCAGGTTCTCGCCGTAGCCCTTGCGAACGCCGTCGGCCTCGATCACGACATTGCCGAGGCGAGGGCCGGCTGGAATGTAGATCTCGAGCTCGTTGATCTTCTGCTGTGCTTCCTGACTGAGCAGGCTCTTGTACGCGGTGATGCGCGCCCTGCCTTTCGCGTGGCGGCCCTTCGGCGACATCCGGATCCACTCCAGCTCGCGCTCCAGGGTCTTCTGCCGCTGCGACTCTGCCTTCTCCTCGCGCCGCAGCCGCTCTTGCTTCTGCTCGAGCCACGACGAGTAGTTGCCCTTCCAGGGGATGCCCTCCCCGCGGTCGAGCTCGAGGATCCAGCCGGCCACGTTGTCCAGGAAGTAGCGGTCGTGGGTGACGGCAATGACCGTACCTGCGTACTGCCGTAGATGCTGCTCCAGCCAGGCCACGGACTCGGCGTCGAGGTGATTGGTCGGCTCGTCGAGCAGGAGGATGTCGGGTTGTTGCAGAAGAAGCCTGCACAGCGCGACGCGGCGCTTCTCGCCACCGGACAACACCGACACAGAGGTGTCGCCCGGAGGGCAGCGGAGCGCATCCATCGCCATCTCCAGCTTCGAATCGAGGTCCCACGCTCCGGCGGCATCGAGTTGATCCTGCACCTTGCCCTGGCGCTCCATCAGCTTGTCCATGTCGGCGTCGGGATCGGCGAACGCGTTGTTGATCTCGTCGAACTCGCGCAGGAGATCGACGATCCCCTGCACGCCGGTCTCGACGATCTGGCGGACCGTCTTATCGGGATCGAGTTGCGGCTCCTGCTCGAGGAACCCGACGGTGTGGCCGGGCGACAGGACGGTCTCGCCTAGGTGATCGCGATCGACGCCGGCAAGAATGCGCAAGAGCGAGCTCTTCCCCGAGCCGTTGAGCCCGATGACGCCGATCTTCGCGCCGTAGAAATACGAGAGATAGATGTCCTTGAGGACCTGCTTCTTTCCGTGAAACTTCGATACGCCGACCATCGAGTAGATGATCCTGTTCGGCTCGGGCGTGGGCATGAAATGTTCCTTCCTGGATATTGGGGAAACAACGATTGTCGCACGAGATCCTTGAGCAATCTGACGGGCGACGTGTCATCCTGAGCGAGAGGACGGCGCAATGCGTCGACGAAGACGGAATGACACAACTTTGCGAAGGACTCTCTGCACTACTAACGTCGAGTTTCTTCGCGCGCCGCGCAGAATTTTTCCAAAACCGGTGGTTTCCATTTTGGGTTGCGGGCGAAGCTCGCGCTGTGTCCTCTGCGTCTCTGCGGTGAATGCTTCTTCTTGGGGACTGGCGGCAGAGAGCATTCAACGCAGAGACGCAAAAGAATGCTATTTCGGCGCTCCCCGTTCGATCGCGCATCGAATGTCCGCCTCTGGTGCGGCGTCGTTGAAGACCACGCTGTCCCCGCCGCTTCGCACGCCGAGGCTTGCGAACAGCGGCGCGAGCGCCACCGGGTGCGGGTCGTTGCGCATCGCCGCGTACAACTCCGCCAGCACGTGCGTGCCGGTGGCGGCATCGCCGATCTTCAACGCCCGCTCGAGATCCCACTCCTCGTCGATCGTGCCGCCGGCGTGTGCGATCGCCCGCAGCGCGTCCTGCAAGCCGAAGCGAGCGTGAGTCCGGCGACGAATCTCGACGTCCGCGACAAAACAGAACAGCGCGCCGCCCCAATACGTGCGGCCCCAGCTATGCGTGCGGTCGAGCCCGCGGTCGCCGGATCCGGGCTCGCCTTTGGGCAAGCCATCGAGAAGATCGCGCCACATGCGTGCGGCCGGATAGGTCCCCGCCTGCACTCGCGCGATTGGCTCGACGTACGTGGCGATGCCTTCCTCGATCCAGTGGTGCTGGCGCGCGACACTCGGGAACGTTAGGTGCACGAGCTCGTGGGTCAGTTGCCAGTCGGCGGCGAGATCCGCGGCCGTAGCCTCCTCGCCGATCGTGATCATGACCGCGGCGCCGCCTTCGCCGATCGCGGTGCCCCTGCCCGCACGCCGTCCGCGACCGGCGCGTACGAGCACCAGCAGATGCCGGTGCGGAATGCCGTCGTAGTAGCGAGCGACCGCACTCGCGGCATTTGCGACCGCAGTGCGAACCACGGCCTGGTCGATCGATCGTCCGTCGCGAATCGTCGCGATCACGATCTGGGCGCCGGCAATCTCGATGGTCGAGATCTCAAGGCGCCCGAATGCGGTGTACGTGCCTGAGGGGAAGTGGCGGCTCTCATACGTCGAGCTCGCGCCGTCGCGCGCCGGGGCGACCCCGGTGACAAAGTGGAGTGCCGAAGTGGTCAAGACGCGGAAACGAACGCGATCGGGCGGCTCGTCGTCCGGGTGCACGAGCCAGGAGCCAGGTGGAGAGAGAATGGCATCGCCGGTGCTAAGCGCGATGCCGGCATCGCCGATTGCGCGAGCGGCGCCAGCCAGATCCACGGCGTAGCGCACGTGGCATGCCGTCGGACATTCGGGCAGCCGCCAGCCGTCGTCCGTCGACGCGAGGGGAAGCCATGCCCCGCCTCGCTCGATGCGCATGGCCTCGACAAACGGCGTCATGCCGTCCGCGAGACCCACTTTGGAGCCGCTCGCCGGAAGCCACGCTTCGACCTCGATCCTCCCGGCGCGAACGAGATTGGCGTCGTATCGCCAGGTCTGGCCCGCGGCTCGGGAAGAAAGCGGAGCGAGGCCGAACAGAAGGAACGCGCTGAAAGTGCGAACTATGCAGGAGCTCCACACAGCGGCATCAGTTCACGGGCTCGCTGGCCAGGTTCGTGCCGAGCGGCGAGATCACCAGCACCGGTTCGGTTGCCGGCTCGTCGAATGACACGACCACGAGGGTCTGATCGTCTTCCGGCGGGCGGTTTCGCGTGAACTTGCGCACCGAGCCGAGGAGCGATTTCTTGATCTCCTCGGCCGACAGATGTCCGGCGTCGAGGACCGCGCGCTCGAACCGCTCGAATCCGTAGGGATCGCCATCGACGTCGACCGCCTCGATCAGGCCGTCGCTGTAGAGGATCAGGCGATCGCCGGGCATGAACTCGGCTGTGGTCTCGCGGAACGGATCGCGGCGCTTGACGCCGAGCGGGAAACCCCACGAAGAAAGCGGCTCGATGCGCCGGCCGGCAGCGCGGTACACGTACGGATCGAGGTGGCCCGCGGACGAAAAGCGGAGTTGCTGCGTTCGCGGATTGAGAAGGCCGAAGAAGAACGTCATCAGGATGCGCTTCGGCGCGGTCCGCCTGACGACCTCGTTGAGCATCTCGAGCACGGCCGCCGGGGAAGAATCGTAATCGACCTGAACCAGCAACGCCGATTTCGCCATCGCCATCACAATGCCGCTGGTGAGGCCGTGGCCGGAGACGTCGCCGAACGCGATGCCGATCTCGCCGGTCGGTTGCGGGAGAAAGTCGAAATAGTCGCCGCCGATCTCCGTGGCGGCGCGGTAGTGCGAGGCCACCGAAGCGCCGGCCAGATTCGGCGGCTCGAGCGGGAGCAGCGCCGCCTGGATGCGATTCGCGGCATCGATCTCCGCCTTCACGCGCTCGCGCTCCACGATCCGCTTCACATGCGGCGCGAGGTCCTCGTAGGTGTACTCGATCTCCCGTTTCGTCATCAGGGCCGCGATGCTGAACCCTAGGATCGCGGCGAACGGAAGGATCAGCACGATCAACATCTGCTGCTGGAGCGATCCCGATGCCGCTCGGGCGAGCGGAAGGAAGAGGAGCAACAGCGACCCTCCGAATGCCGCCATGACGGCGGTCAGCAGATCGGAGGCCAGGAAGATGGTCACCGCCGCCGCGGCTCCACCGAATCCGAACAGCATCTGCTGCATGGCCGGACCGACCGGAACGTCGGAGAAGAAACCGATCGCACCGAGGACGAGCGCAACGCCGACGCCTACAGGTAGCAGCCTCTTGCGGCTCGTGAACGCGAGGACGAAGAGAATCGCCAGCAACGGAAACGCCAGCGCCGTGTGGGCGGCGGTGAGAAGCGCGTACCAGGGGCCGCCGAGGAAGAGAATGGCGTTGGTTCCCTCGCCGAGGTCAGGATGGGCCAGGTGGAGCCTAAGCGGGATTGCGGCGATCAGAAGCGCGGCCGCGGGCACGACCGGCGCCATCAGCAGTCCGCGCATCAGCGACTCGCCGACGGAGGCGTTGAAAGCATCGTGCCGGAGGATGGCATCGAATGAGGCCAGCTTCTCGCCCCAGCGCTCGCGGGCGTAGCTCTCCCCCACGGCCCAGGACAAAAAGACGAGTAGCGACACCGGAATGTCGTAGAAGAGGAACTTGAATCCGATCACCGCGAAGGAAGTCTTCTGGCCGTCCAAATTGGCGAGCCCGGTGCCCTGAGACATCGCCGGGCCGGTCATGGCACTGACGACGAGCGAGAGCAGCAGCATCGCAGCGAAGAGGAACGTCGCCGTGCCGACGCCTACTTCTCCAGCGTGGTATTTCAGCAGGAACATCACAAGGAGAACGATCAGGAGCGTAAACAGCACGCTCATGCGCAAAAACAGGCCGCTGATGCGGTCGCCGAACTCGCCGACGAACGCATGGCCGTCGCCGTATTCTTCGTTGAGATCCCACCCCGCGAGCCGGTCGCCCGCGAAGTAGACGCGCAGGTACGGGATGATGCGGCCGCCGGCGAATGTCGACGGAACGCTGTAACGGAACACCCAATCGGTGCGGCCGCGATAGACAGTCGGGCGTGCCGACTCGAACACCAGCGACGGCGCTCCGGGAAAGGGACCGTGCCCGCGGAGAAACGCGTCGGCCCGCGGGCGAAGCTGAGCCTCGGTCATCGTCTTTCCCGGCTCTTCGTTCCGCATCTGGAGCACCGCGCCGGTAACCTCCCCGGTTCGGCCGTCGACGTTCACCCCGCCGTAGGGCGGATACTTGTCCTTGTTGTAGCGATAGTAGTTGACCTGATAGGCGCCCAGCCGCGGCCCGATCACGGGATCGCGTTGCGCGGCCTTGCGGCGTTCAGGATCGGACGCGAGCTCTTTGTCGAGTAGCGGAGAGCCCGACCAGGTCAGGTTCGACCACGCGCGATCCACCGGAATCCCCCGCTCGCGTGCCGCGGCATCCGCGATCTTCTGGGCCTCCGCGCGCGTCAGCCGCACGCCCTCCGGCTGCGCCGAATCGAACAACGGCAACACCAGGAAAAGCACGACGATCCCTGCGACGCACGCGAACAGCGCGGTGTACCGATTCATGGGTGTCAGGATCATACCCGGTCCGGACGAACGGAATTGTAACGAGGCGAAGACATGCTGCTGTTACGGATGAGGCCGTCGATGGTTGCCCGCGGTTTCGTCATCTTTAGAATTACACTCACGCATGCCAATGGAGTCGAGTACAAACGCCGCCGGCGACGTGCGGGCTCGCCGCGCCGCCGCCTACGCTCTCGGCGTGCTCACGTTCATCAACCTCTTCAACTACCTCGACCGCTGGATTCTCTCGGCGGTGCTCGAGCCGATCAAAAAAGAGCTCGGCTTCAGCGACACCCAACTCGGGGCGTTGGCCACCGGATTCATCATCGTCTACATGTTGACCTCTCCGATCTTCGGCTCGCTCGGCGACCGGAAGAAGCGCCCGCCCCTGATCGCCCTCGGCGTGGCGATCTGGAGCATTGCCACGTCGCTCGCCGGCTTCGCCCGAGGATTCGTCACGCTCTTCACAGCGCGCTCCACCGTCGGCGTCGGCGAGGCGGCGTACGGCACCATCGCTCCCGCGCTTCTCTCCGATCATTTTCCGCTGGAGAAACGCGGCCGTGTGTTTGCGATCTTCTTCTCGGCCATTCCGATCGGCGCCGCCGCCGGATACATCGTCGGCGGCCTGGTCGATCAGCACTACGGCTGGCGGGCGGCGTTCTGGGTCGCCGGCGCGCCCGGATTGCTTCTTGCGCTGCTCGTCCTCGCAGTGCGCGAGGTGCCCCGCGGTCTTCACGACGCGCCTGAGACCCACGCCGCGCCGCATGCCTCAGCGCCGATCGGCGCCTATCTCGATCTGCTCCGCAACAGACAGTACTTGCTTGCGGTCCTCGGTTACGCCGCCTACACCTTCGCCCTCGGCGGCCTCGGCGTCTGGACTCCGACGTTCATGGAGCGCGTCCGCGGCATGCCGCGGCACGAGGCTACGGTTACGTTCGGCGCCATCGTCTGCGTCACCGGATTCGCCGGCACGTTCATCGGCGGCTGGCTCGGCGACCTCTTTCTGCGGCGCACGAAACAGTCCTATCTCTGGGTCTCAGGCATTGCCACGTTGCTTGCGGCGCCCGTAGCCCTCGTGGCGTTCACCCATCCGAGCCGAAGCGTTTACTTGCCCGCGATCGTCATCGCCGAGGTGCTCGTCTTCGTATCCACCGGCCCGGTGAACTCCGCGATCGTCAACGTTGTCGCGCCGAACGAACGAGCCCGCGCGGTCGCACTCTCGATCCTGGTCATGCACGCGTTGGGCGACGTCCCCTCGCCGCCGCTGATCGGCATACTCTCCGACGCCACATCGCTCGGCAAGGCATTCCTCATCGTTCCGGTGGCGATTCTGGTGGCTGGCGCGATCTGGGCATGGGCAGCCTGGCGCGGTGACCAGATCGACGAGGGGAGCGGAGCAGTCAGGACGTAATCGATGCGCCGTGTTCTGATCTGGTTCTTCCGCTCTCTCGCCAAGGTCTTCTTCCGCCGCATCGAGATCGCCGGATTGGACAACATTCCGCGCGAGGGACCGGTGATCTTCGCCGTCAACCATCCGAACGGCCTCGTCGATCCACTGTTCCTGCTCTGCTTCGCGCCGAGGCCGGTCTCCTTTCTGGCGAAGGCGCCCCTGTTCCGGTATCCGATCATCGGATTCTTCACGCGGAGGCTCGACTCGATCCCGGTCTACCGCCGTCAGGACGGCATGCTCCCGGAGCAGAATCGCGAGACGTTCGAGAAATCGCGGGCTCTCCTGGCGCGGGGCGCTAGCATCGCGATCTTCCCCGAGGGCACGTCGCACAGCGATCCCAAGTTGCGCGAGCTCAAGACCGGCGCTGCTCGCATCGCGCTCGGCGCTTCGTCGGCCGCAGCGGGGCGAGCGGCGGGCGCACCAATTGCCATCGTGCCGGCGGGGATCTATTACACCGCGAAGAAGACCTTCCGCAGCTCCGCGCTCGTCGTCTTCGGTGCTCCGATTCCGGTGCAGCCGGTACAGGTGGGCCCGAACGGTGAGCCGCCTGCGGACGCCGTCGAGCGACTGACGGAGCAGATCGAGAATGCGCTTTCGGAAATCACGCTGCAGGCCGGCTCCCGATCCGCGCTGAAGTTGATCGCCCGCGGCGAGAGAGTGTTCTCCGCCGCTTCGGACATTAAGACCGGTCTGGCCGATGAGCTCGCGCTCCGCCGCCGATTCGTGGAGGGATACAGCTACTTGAGCGCACACGATCCGGCGAAGCTCGCCGAGCTGGAATCGCATCTCACGCGGTTCGAGGCCGAGCTCGGCGCGGCGAGTCTCCAAGCGGAGAATCTCGTTTCGCATCACCAGGCTCATCACCAACTCGGCCCCGCGATCACAACCCTGCTCGCTCTGGTCCTGCTTCTGCCGCTCGCACTCGCCGGAGCAGTGATTCACTACCCGGCGTATCGGCTGGTCGGCTTCCTGGCGGTTCGCATCGCGAAAGGGGCTGACGATTTGATTGCAACCATCAAGTTTCTGGCCGCGCTTCTGCTCTTTCCGCTGACTTGGATTGCCTTTGCACTGGGAGCGTGGCGTGTCACCGGCGGTCGCGCCGCGCTTGTGGCGCTGATCGTCGTGCCTCTCCTCGGGTACATCGCACTGCGGGCGTTCGAGGGTCTCGACGAGGTCATCGGCCGCACCCGCGCCCTGGTGGCTCTCGCTCTCGGCCGCCGTTCGTATCAACGCCTGCTCGACGAACGCCGTCACCTTCGCGACGAGATCCTGGCGGTAGCGGAGGAGATGGAGCGGGGGTGAGTTGGCGGGAATTCAGGAGTGTATTACTCTGGCATGATCGATGCCCTTGATGGGAGACGACATGGCCAGAACGCGTGTATCACCGAAGTACCAGGTTGTGATTCCGAAGGAAATCCGTGAACGCCACGGTCTGAAGCCGGGACAGGAGATGCAAGTGATCAGCAAAGGCGGTGTGATCACGCTCGTTCCCGATCGACCGCTCTCGACTTATCGCGGCATTCTGCGCGGCATGCCGACGACGGGCTACCGGGAGAAGAAGGACCGCATATGATCGTGGTCGATTCGTCAGGCTGGCTGGAGTTCCTGACCGAGGGGCCGCTGGCTGGCGAGTTTGCGAAACGGCTGCAACAACCCGCTGCGGTGATCACACCCACGATCATCATGTACGAGGTCTACAAACACTCCAAACGCCTGCGGGGCGAGGCAGCGGCGCTGGATGCAGTCGCGGCGATGCAGAAGACACGCGTCGTTCCTCTCAGCGACGAGTTGGCTCTTGTTGCCGCCGATCTCAGCCTCGAGCACAAGCTCCCGATGGCTGACGCGATTGTGCTGGCCACGGCCAGGCTCCACGAGGCGGAAGTCGTGACCAGCGACGTGGATTTTCAAGGCGTACCTGGCGTGACTTACATTCCGAAGAAGAGGCACGCAGAGTAGCTTCGCAGGGCAACACGCGGGCATCGAGCGAGGGGGAACCTATCTCACCGCTTAGGCAGGGGAATCACGAACTTCTCCGCCGTGTGGGTCTCCGAGAACTTGACGACCTTCACGTCGACGAGGCCGGCGGCTTTGCCTGCCGCCATCGTCTCGGCCTCGGTGATCGCCTTCGTTCCTTTCGGCCGGATAATCCAGAGCGCGCCGGCCGGCTGGAGCAATTCCTTGATCGACGCGAGACGGGCGAGGTCTTCGCGCCCCGAGGCACCGAAGAAGATGATGTCGCTCCCCTTGCGCGCTCTTGTGGAGACGTCGGCGCCACGGACCTTGAGCTCTTCGAGAAGTTCTGCATCGTCGATCGCGAGCACCGACACGCGTTGCCCCGGCTTGACTCCGATTTTGTCGACCCGTGACTTCGGGTTGCGGATCTTCTCAGCCCACTTCGCGGCGTCAGTGCCGAGAGCGAGCGAAGCCTGGTGGCTCTCCCATGCAAGGTGCAGCTCGCCGTCCTCCACCTCGATCTTCGTCACCTTCCGGAATGGGATGACGACACGGGCGTCGACGCGAAGGATGAGCTCCTCAGTCTCCAGCAGGGCTTTGCCTTCGGCCGCCTTGCCGTCGTAGCGAATCCTGCAGCGAGCTTCGTTTCCCATGCCTGTCCTACGGACTAACCGCCTTGATGAACTCGTCGATGTCCTTCTTCAGCTTGGCGTGAGCGCGGCGGTCGATATACATCATGTGCCCGCCCTCGAAATAGTCCATCGA
>DASQGS010000048.1:0-3029 GCA_035632455.1 Thermoanaerobaculia bacterium
GTATCTCCAGGCCGTCCGCAAGAAAATGTTCATCATCATGACGTTCCTCCTGCCGTTCCTGATGTCGGGGCTTTTCGTGGTGCCCGGGCTTCTGATGACCCGCGGCCTCGGAGAGAAGAGAGTTGCCGTCGTCGACGGCACCGGACAGTTGCGAGCGGCGTTCGAGGCAAAGGAGCCACGGCCCACCACACCGCGGCAGGAGCTCCGCAGCTCCCTCGAAGGCAAGAAGAGTCCCGCACCTCCGTCAAACCTCCACGTCGAGTACGTCGACGCGAGCAAAGCTGGTGATGTCATCGCCGCGGCCAAGCCCTACCTCGACCGCATGGTCGGCGAGAACGTCTCCAAAGACATGCGTCTCGATGGAGTCTTCACCATCCCCGCAAAGGCTCTCAACGATTCAGACGGCAAGCTGACCTACTACAGCCGCTCGTCGACCGATCTGTTCGACCAGGAGCGTCTCTCGTCAAGAGTCAACCGCGCCATCCAGCGCCGCCGCCTGGCCGAGCACGGAGTTACCGGCGAAGAGCTCGATCGGGTGATGAAGCAACTTTCCGTCGATGCCGTGCAGCTCTCGAAGAGCGGTAAACAGAAGAAGGGCGGCGAGTGGAACTTCTTCGTCGGCTTCATCTTCGCCGCTCTGCTCATCCTGCCGTCGTTCATCTACGGCGTCGAGATCATGCGCGGCATCATTCAGGAGAAGACCGACCGCGTCGTCGAGATCCTCGTTTCTTCGATGACTCCTCGCCAGCTTCTGACCGGCAAGATTCTTGGGCTCGCCGCCGTCGGACTCACGCAACTCTTGGTGTGGATTCTCATGGGCGCGATCGCCGGTCTCTTTGGCATCGCATCGGCAGAGGCTGCCGGCTTCAATCTTCTTCAATTCATCAACCCGGCCGTCTGCCTTTACTTCCTCCTCTTCTTCATCCTCGGCTACATGATGTACGTCTGCCTCTATGCGATCGTCGGCTCTGTCTGCAACTCGGAGAAAGAAGCGCAGCAGATGATCGCACCGATCTCCATGTTCATGATGCTGCCCTGGTTTCTGATGGCTCCGATCATCACCAACCCGGATTCCAAGCTCGCGGTGGCGTTGTCCCTCTCGCCGGTCTTCGCGCCCATCACGATGTTCGTTCGCATCCTGGTCTCCGAGCCGCCGGTCTGGCACATCCTCATGGCCGTCCTCGTTTCCATAGCCACGATCAGCGTGTTCTTCTGGGCCACGGCCAAGGTCTTCCGCCTCGGTATCCTCTCCTACGGCAAGCGACCGACGATTCCCGAGCTCCTCCGCTGGATCCGATACGCCTGACGACGGACCGTCCGCTCCGCAAGCGCCGCGGCGATCGCGCACTCGACGCAGTGCGCGGCGCAACCCCTTTTCTGTGCGCGCTTTGCTATGATTCGCATCCTCCCGGTAGAGCCAGCGCGAGAGGGGCTTGGTATGGATATCAAGACGATCAACGACATCTATTCGGTCACCTGCTCGATCGAGCGTCCAACAGCGATGCGAGTCAAGCGGGACGGGCAATGGCGGGATCTGTCGCTGACCGACTTTCGCGACACGGTTCGCTATTTCTCTACGGGACTTCGTCTGCTCGGCGTGAAGGCGGGCGATCGCGTGGCCATCCTCTCTGAGAACCGGCCCGAGTGGACGATGGGCGACTTTGCGATCCTGTGTGCCGCCTGCGTGACCGTCCCGATCTATCCGACTCTCCTGGGCTGGCAGATCGAATACATCCTCAACGACGCAGGCGTCGCAGCCGTGATCGTCTCCACCGAGGACCAGCTCCAGAAGCTGCTCGGCATTCGGACCCACATCCCCTCGATTCACAGCATCATCGTCTGCGATCCGCCGGCCCAGCTTCCCGAGGGCATCCTCACGTTTCAGGGAGTCGCCGAAAGCGGCCGCAAAGAGGAGGAGACCAACGGTCGCGGCAGATTCGACGAGCTGCGCACTTCACGAACGCCGAACGATCTTGCCACGCTGGTCTACACGTCGGGCACGACCGGCAACCCCAAAGGCGCGATGCTCACGCACGGCAACATCGCCAGCAACGTCCTCGCGTCGTGCAGCGCTCTGCCGCTGGCCGCGGGCGAGACGGCATTCTCGATCCTTCCCTTGTCGCACATCCTGGAGCGAATGGCCGACTTCTGCTACCTGTTCAAGGGCGCGACGATCGCCTACGCGACCTCGGTTCTGAAAGTGTCGGAAGAGCTGCAGGAGATCAAGCCGACGGTCTTCGCCGCGGTCCCTCGCTTGTTCGAGAAGATGCGGGCGCGGATCATGGACAACGTCGCCACCGCGCCACCGACCCGGCAGAAGATCTTCCATTGGGCGATGAAGGTGGCCGAGCAGCGGCTTCCGTATCGCGTCAGTCGCAAGCCCATGCCGTTCGGGCTCTCCCTCAAGTCCGCGATCGCCGACAAGCTCGTCTTCCGAAAGATCCTCGATCGGCTGGGCGGCCGGGTCAGCTTCGTCCTCTCCGGAGGTGCCCCGCTCTCCGCCGAGCTCGCGGCGTTCTTCATCGGCGCCGGGCTCGAGATCCTGGAGGGATACGGCCTCACCGAGACGTCGCCCGTGATCTCGGTCAACACCGTGACGCGGCGCAAGATCGGCACCGTCGGAGTGTTGATTCAAGGGGTCGAGGTCAAGATCGCGCCGGACGGCGAGATCCTGTCGCGTGGCCCGCACATCATGAAGGGCTACTTCAACAATCCGGAAGCGACGGCGCAGGCGATCGACAAGGACGGATGGTTCCACACCGGCGACATCGGCGAGCTCGACTCCGAGGGCTTTCTCAAGATCACCGACCGGAAGAAGGACCTCATCATCAACGCGTACGGCAAGAACATCGCGCCGCAGCCGCTCGAGGCCTTGCTCAAGAGCTCGCCGTACATCGGAACGCCGGTGCTCATCGGAGACCGGCGCAAGTACCTCGCCGCGCTGATCGTGCCGAACTTCGAGAAACTTGAGCGCGACGCTGCGGCCATGGGCTTGCGGTTCAGCTCACCGGAGGCGCTTGTCGCCGATT
>DASQGS010000049.1:0-8825 GCA_035632455.1 Thermoanaerobaculia bacterium
GGCTTCAGCTCTGGCGCCTTCGGCGCTACCCTACTGCCTCAGCGCCACCGACACCGGCAGTCTCGCCGCGCGAATCGCGGGGAGGAGGCCTCCGATGAAGCCGATGAGCAGAGCGTAGACTACCCCGTCGACGAGGAGGCGCGGGCCGACGGCGAAGGCGAATGTGACCTGGCTGAAGCTCTGCCAGTTCATCGTGGCCGTTTGGTAGCCGTCGAACGCGGCCCACGCCAGGAGTGCGCCGATGGCTCCGCCGATCGCGGCCAACACGAGCGACTCGGCGAGAATCGAGACAATCACCGGGGAGCTGCCGAAGCCGAGGGCCTCGAGCGTGGCGATCTCGCGGGCTCGCGACGAGACGGCGCTGTACATCGTGTTGAGCGCGCCGAAGACCGCGCCGAGCGCCATCAGAACGCAGATGATGCTGCCGAGGCCGGTGACCATCTGATAGAGGAGGCGCGACTGCGACTCGTAGTACTCGGTCTCCCGCAGGACCTTGACGTTGAGGCGCGGATCGGAAGTGAGGTGGTCCTTGAACTTCTGGAAATTGCCGGCCGAGGCGAGCTTCACCACGGCGGTCTGATACGAAGTGACGCGGCGGTAGGCCGGTCCGAGGACCGCGGAATCCGCCCAGATCTCCGACTCCGGAAGCCCGCCCGCGGCTTCGAAAATGCCCACCACTTTCCAGATGTTCGGACCAAAATGGAGCTCCGACCCGATGTCGAGGCCCGCGAACTCGTTGAGCGCGCCGCGCCCGACGATGACCTCGTTCTTCCCCCAGTCGAACATCCGCCCCTGCGTGACTTTCACCGCGCTGTGCACCGGGAATGCGGGCTTGTCGACGCCGCGCAGAGGCACGTTGGCATCCGTATGCGTCGACTTCTTCGGGAGATTCACGACCACGAACAATTCCGGCGAGACCAGCGGCCTGCCGCCGGCGCGCGCGATGCCCGGCGCCTCGGCGATGAACTTCGCCTCGTCGCGCATCAGGATGCTGGTCATCTCGCTGTCCGCGCCCGACCGCAGGATCAACGCCGTGTCCGGCGATCCCGTCGCGACCATCACCTTCCTGAATCCGTAGGCGATCGAGAGCACGCCCACAAGCACCGCAACGACCAGGGCGATGCCGAACATCGCCGACGCGGCTGCGCCCTTGCGCTGCGGCAGCGAACGGAGATTGAAGCTGATCAGCGCTCCTACCTGTGCGAACCATTTGATCATCGCTTTGTCCTCACTCCCTTCGCAGGGCATCGACGGTGTTGAGGCGCATCGCCTGAACGGCCGGAAGGAGGCCGGTCACGACGCCCAGAAGCAGAATCAGGAACACGCCAATGATCAAATCACGTAGTGGGAAGAAGAAGACCGGAAGCGCGCCATGCGTGGGATCGCCCGCCGCGATCGCAAGCCACCCGATGACCAGGCCGATCGCGCCGCCGATGGACGCGATCAGGCAGGACTCGGCGAGGACGAATGCGAGCACGAGGCCGTCGCTGAAGCCGATGGCCTTCATCACGCCGAGCTCGCCGGTGCGCTCGCGCACGGCCTGGGCCATCGTGTTTCCGGCCACGAGGAGAATGGTGAAGAAGACCGCGGTCAGAATGTAGGTGACGATCGCTCCGATGTTTCCGACCTGATTGGCGAAGGCTTGGACGAAGGCTCCCTCGCCTTCCGTCTTCGTCTCCGCCGGAGAGTTGGCAAAGTGCTCGTCGATCAGCCGGGCCACGGTGGCCGCATTCTTGGGATCTTTCACCCGAATGTGATACCAGCCGATGGAGCCTTGGCCGAACGTGCGGTTCTCGTCGAAGTAGTCGTAGCGGAACAGAAACTGCGACGTGTCGGTCTCCTTCCGCGCGCCATCGTAGATTCCGACGAGGTCGAACGTCCACGTGTCCCCGCCGGTCTTGGGACGCCAGATCGTGGCCTGGAGCGGGATTCTGTCGCCGACCTTCCAGCTGAAGCGGTCAGCCGTCACACGTCCGACGATGGCGCCGGTGCGGGTGTGAAGGAACTTCTCCTTCTCTTCGGGCTTGAGCACGAACTCAGGAAAGAGCGACAAATACTTTTCCGGAACGATGGGAAGCTGGGCGAAGAAATTCTTGGGATCCTTGTAGATTCCGCCGAACCAGGTCGCGCTCGCGGCCAGGTCCACGCCAGGGATTCGCTCGATCTCAGCCTCGTAGCTGAGCGGGAGAAACTGGATGAGCGACACCTTGTGCCGGACGACCAGACGGTTGGCGTTGGCCACGCTGACGCCGAGCTCGAAGGACTTGCGGATCGCGGCGAGGTAGCTGAAGAGAATGAAGGCGACGACGATCGAGAGGATCGTCAGCAGCGTGCGCAGACGGTGCCGCTTGAAGTTCGAGAAGAGGAGTCCGAGGAATCTCATGCCGCCATCTCGCTGGAGAGTTGTCCGTCGAGCAGATAGAGCTTACGGGAGGCGCGCGACGCCGCGTGCGGATCATGAGTGACCATCACGATGGTCTTGCCGTGCTCTTTATTGAGGGCCTGGAGGAGATCGAGAATGCCGTCGCCGGTCTTGCGGTCGAGATCGCCCGTCGGCTCGTCGGCCAGGATGATCGTCGGGTCGGTGACGATGGCTCGTGCGATTCCGGCGCGCTGCTGCTCGCCGCCGGAGAGGGTCTGCGGCGTGTGCCCGGCGCGATGCTCGAGATGGACGATCTTGAGCGCGGACTCGACGTGCTTCCGCCGCTCCGAGCGCGAGAGACTCGTAAGCAGCAGCGGAAGCTCGACGTTGCGCTCCGCCGAAAGCACCGGCAGGAGGTTGTAGAACTGGAAGACGAAGCCGACGTGGCGCGATCGCCACTTGGCCAGCGCGCGGCTTGACATGGAGTCGATGCGGTCGCCGCCGACTTCGATGACCCCGGAGCTCGGGCGATCGAGCCCGGCCAGGAGGTTGAGCAGCGTGCTCTTGCCCGATCCCGACGGGCCCATCAGCGCCAGAAACTCTCCTCGGGGAATCTCGAGGTCGAGCTTCGCCAGGACGTGGACTTCCTCGCCGCCGCGATGGAACACTTTCTCCACGCCGTTCATCCGCACCAGGACATCGCTCATGACTTCTTCTCCTTCGCAATGCTCACGTGGTCACCTTCTTTGAGCTCGGCCGGACCGTCGATCACGACGCTCTCACCTTCCGCGATTCCCGATGCGATTCGGGCGCGCTCGCCTTCCGTCGCGGCTACCCTCACCGCGCGCCGCTCGATGCGCTCGTCCTTCACGACCAGGACGATGTCTTGTTCTCCGTCGCGGCGCAGCGCCGATTTCGGCACCTCGACCGCCGTCTGCTTGCTCTGGGAACCTGCCGCCGCCGTCTCGATGAACGACACCTTGACGCCCATGTCGGGAAGGATGCGCGGGTCCTTCGCGTCGAAGCCGATCCTCACCTTGACCGTCGCCTTCTGGCGGTCGGCCGTAGGGATAACGGTGATCACATGCGAAGGGATACGCCAGTCGGGATAGGCATCGAGGACCGCCTCGACCGGCTGCTGCGGCTGCACGCGGTTGATGTAGGCCTCGTTGACGTCGACTTCGATCTCCAGCGAGCTCATGTCGACGATCGTGCAGATGCCGGTTCGCGTGAACCCGCCGCCTGCGGAGATGGGCGAGATCATCTCGCCGGGCTGGGCGTTTTTCGACACCACGATGCCTGCGAACGGCGCCCGGATCACGGCGTCGTCGACGTCCTGCTGCCGGAGATGCACCTCGCGCTGCGCGACGGTGAGCGAGTCCTGCAATGCCAGGAGGTGCGCCTGGAGTGCCTGAAGCGCGGCGCGGGCATGGTCGAGATCGGCGCGGCTGGAGATCTGCTGCTGGGTGAGATTCGTGGCGCGGGTCATGTCGAGCCGCGCTTCTTCGATGCGCACCCGCGTCTCCTCGAGCGAGCTGCGAGCCGCATCCTCCTGCGCCTTGGCCAGGCGAAGGGCCGCCGCGGGGATGGCGTCGTCGAGCCGTGCCATTACCTGGCCAGGTTCCACGTGCATGCCCTCCTCGGCGAACACCTCGGTGACCTTGCCGGTGTTCTTCGACGAGACCGTCGCTTGCCGCCGCGCCGTGACGTAGCCGGTAGCATTGAGGATCGAGGATCGCCCATCGCTGCGCACCGACTGCGCCGAGGCGACGCGCACACTCGCCCGCGCCGGCCTGACGGCAAGCCAAAGGAGCGCGCCGAGGATCAGAACGACCAACACGCCGCCGACGATCCAAGCCGGCCGGGGGGCGCCGGGCTTGTCTGATCCGCGGTTGATGCGCAGCTCGTCGAGTTGGGTATTGTCGATCGACATGAGACTCCGTTCCGGGCGAATTCGGGGCGTAAGTTTACCCCATGACGGCAGAGGTCAGTGGTCAGTGAGCAGTGGTCAGCGTGTCATCCTGAGGCGGCGAAACCCCGGAGGTGGAGCGCGGCGAAGGATCTCCTTGGCAAGGTCTGCGTTCGGCGTCCTCCGCGTCTCTGCGGTGAACTCTCCTCACGCGGAGACGCGGAGCACGCAGAGTCTCGAAACGTCTGTCTTCCCGTCTCCGCGGCCTCCGCGTCTCCGCGTGAGCTCGGAAGGTTCATTTCGGCGCCGCCTTTGCCACCACTCCAATATTCGCGATCGTCGCTCCCTTGGTCATTGACGGGACGGCGCAGACATACAGCACGACCCCTGCCGCTGGAGCGCGAGCCTCCAATAGCGTCTTGCCCGTGTAGTCGGTCACATACCCGATCTTCATTCCCTGGGCGACGGTCGTGCCGCGGCGCACGAGGGGATAGAAAATGCCATTGACGTCGCTCTCGACCGTCTCCACCTTCTCGAACCACACGGGATTCTCGACAGGCGTCACCGTGCCGGGCAACATCTTCAAGAGGCGCATGACATTGAAGCAACCGTTCGCAAGGCGCTCGACGTCGTCGGTGTCGGTCGTCCCGGCGTAACCCGCTTCGACGGCGATGGCCGGCTTGCCTCGGGTGATCGCCGTATTGTCGAGGTAGCGCGACGCCGCGGCATCCTTCGGGCGATCGGCGGAGATGATGATGTGATCGAGGCCGAACGCGAGGACCATCTGCTTGCCGATGCCGTCGAGTCTCGCGTCGCCGCTGACGACCCAGTAGCTGTAGGGAATGAGGCTCTCGTCGAGGTCGCCGCCGTGGAGATCGATGAGATAGCCCGAGCGGTCGACGACCTCCTTCGTCATCAGGTAGAGCGCGCGGTCGGTCTGCGAGCCGTCGAGCCGTCCCGGATAGAAACGGTTCATGCTCTTGCCGTCGACCGGATTGACGTGCGGCACTTTCTGCTCGAACGAACGGACGTTGACCAGCGGGACGATGATGACCGTGCCCGCCAGCGCAGCCGGATCGAGCCGCTCGATCACTCGCTCCAAGGCGATGATCGATGCGTACTCGGTGCCGTGCGCGCCGGAGACAAGGGCCAGCACGGGGCCGGGATGCGCGCCGTGGGCCACGACGACCGGAATGCTCAGCGCGGCGTCCGAGCCCGCCGGGACCTCAATGCTGCCTGAGACCTTCTGTCCGCGCGCAGCCGTGGCGGTACCGACGACGAAGGTGTCGGGCGTTTGTGCATCCGCAGCACAAACGAGAAAGAGAATCGCGATGCAGATGTACGGCAATCTCTTGTTCATGAACCCTCCTTGCGATCATGTCATCCGCGAAGATTGTGAGCCATCCGTCCGATCCGTCTGATCGGTCCGACGAATCACCAATGAGCATGACACGATCGGCGCTCTGCCGGAAACTTCGGCATCGTCTTTTGCGCAGCGTCCCCGGTGGTCCATTCAATGTAGAATGAATCGCTTAGCAGCCATGACCGAGACTGTGATCGGCGTCTACGGAAGCAGCGATGATCTGATTCGGATTCTTCGCGAGAAGTGTCCGGCTCTCTCGTTTGCAGGGGAGGGGATCGCACGCGACACCGCGAGGGTGGTGGTGGTCGAGGCCGGCGCGGCTACGCTGCCGCCAGTGCCGCGGAAGAACGTCATTCGGGTGATCGTCGGCGAGGGCGCGATCGGCCCGCGGCGTCCCGGCGATCTTCGAGTCACGCGCGAGGCTTTTCTGGCGCAGCCTGCGGAGACTCTCGCCTTTGCCGGCGATGCAGCCGAGCTATCCCTCCGAGCCGCGCATCTCGAGACGCAGCTCGGCTATCTGACGCAGATCCACGAGCTGATGGCCATGGCCGACGCCGAGGCCGTGTCGGCGCGGATCACGAGCACGGTCCTCGGCATCCTGGGCCTTCGCCACGGCACGCTCTACCTTCACGATCCGCGTCTGGAGCGCTACGTGGTCAGCTTCACGAATGCTGGAGAAATTCGCGACAGTCCCGACTATCTCCCCGGCATTCCCGAGGATCTCCTGCAACGCGCGCTCGGCTCGGGAGGCTCCTACGCCGTCGATCCCAATCTTCCCGACGGCGGAATGATCGTGATGCCGTTGAAAGTCGACCAGGACCTCGTCGGAGTGATCAAAGTCCCGCTCGCCGAGGGCGACGAGTTTGACGAACATGCGTTGTCGAACCTCACGCAGTACCTCAGCGCGGTGGCCCAGGTGCTCGGCAACCTGTACCAACTGACGCGCAGCCGCGATCTGGCGATGCGCGACGACCTGACGAAAGCCTTCAACCGGCGATTCTTCGACTCCTATCTCGACGAAGAGATCGAGCGCAGCCGCCGCTACGGAGCGGTGTTCAGCATCATCTTTCTGGACCTCGACGATTTGAAGATGGTCAACAACTTCTACGGCCATCTCACCGGCTCGCGGACGCTGCAGGAAGTGGCCAAGCGCATCCTCGCGGCGGTCCGAGGCATCGACAAGGTCGTCCGCTTCGGCGGCGACGAGTTCTGCATCATCCTGCCGCAGACCGATCAGGATCAGGCCGTGGCCGTGGCCAACCGCGTGCGCAAGGCCATCACCAGGAATGCCTTTCATATCGACCCGAACCTCGAGATCTCCATCACTGCCAGCTTCGGCATCGCCTCGTATCCGATTCATGCGGTGACGAAGGACAACCTGATCCGCCAGGCGGACGCGGCGATGTTCCGGGTCAAGTCGACGACGAAGAACGCGGTCGGCGTGGCTCTCGTCGAGGATGCCGCCCACCCAGTCGCCCCTCGCTACCTCGAGCCGTAGGGGGCCGCACTTTGTGGCCGCACTTTTTAAGTGCGGCCACGGCACTTGGCAGGATGTCCACGAGATCATTCGAACCCTTGCGCCGAACCTCGGTTCTTACGTTGTGGCACGAGCTCATGCGAGATCGTCATCGCTTCGACTGCGCGCTCCGCGCGGTGTCCCCTCACCCGCGCTTCGCGCCGCCTCTGTTCTGGCGGGAGAACTCCCGGCGGGAGAGGGTTACTGCTCCGAGTCTGGTCTTCTTCGCGCAGAAAATCTGCCCAGAAGTCCGGCGGCCCAGCGCGGCTGGGCCCTACGAAGGTGCGGCCTCCACGCACTCAGCCTTTTCCGATGCCGCGCGTAGCCGAATGTTTATCAGCGGCGGGATAGAGTTGCGCGGTCATGGAAAAGGCGCAGGTCATGCAGTCGATCGCTGTTCAGATCACACCTCTGCTCGGACAGGTGATGGCGAATTCTTCAGTGCGCGCGCAATGCGAGAGCCTTGGCATCGCGGGCCCGGAAGTCACGCCTGAGCAAGTCGAGGCACTTCTCGTGAAGCTCGCCGGAGCGATGCACATTTTCATCGGAAGAGAAAAGACGCAACGGGTCATGAGCGGCATCCGGGCGTCATTGGGAGCCCACGAATGAGCGCAAGGACGCTGCGGCAGATTCTGGTCGTTGCGATCATCGTCGTGAGTGCGATGTTCGTCGCCAAGCAACTCGCCGGATCGGCGCTGTCGATGGTCCGGATCGAGCCCGTGCTCATCGTGATCGGCTCGCTGGCGAAACTGTTGACGCTGCTCCTCGCCGCGATCGTCTCCGCGCGCGTGGCGGGAGCGTTCGGCCGAGGAGACATCACGCGACGCGCGTGGCTGCTGCTCGCCGGCGGCCTCGGGGCGCTGACATGCGGACAGGCGGTGCTGTCTTATTACCAGGTTGTTCAGCGCATTCCCTCTCCGTTCCCATCGTGGGCCGACGTGGCTTTCGTGCTCGGATACCCGCTGCTGATCCTCGCGCTGCTCGCGTTTCTGCGCGCGTTCTCGGCCTCCGGCTTTCCGACCGACGGCCAGTCGGGCACAGCGGTCATGCTGATTCTCACGGCCATGATTCTCGGCGCTCTCGTGATCTCCCCCATCGTGACGAGCCCCGGTGCGCCGTTGCAGAAGACCCTCAACGTGGTCTATCCGATCCTCGATCTGATCCTGGCCATTCCCGCGGTGCTGCTGCTGCGCTCGTCGCTCCGTTTCCGCGGAGGGATGGTGTGGAAAGTGTGGGCCGCGCTGATGGTCGGCATCCTGTTCACCGCGGCCGGCGACATCCTCTTCGCCTGGTTCAACGTCCTCGGACAGACCCATCTCGATGCCGCGATCGATGCCGTCTACATACTGGGCAATGGCTGCCTGGCGATCGGCGCGCTATATCAAAGCGAGTTGCTCGAAAGTTAGAAGACAACGATGGAGACGCCTGTGACTCTGTGGTGATGCCGCGTTCAACGCAGCGAATCTTCGATCGTACTGTCACACAACCGTGATTGTGAATGGTTTGGCCGTCGGCTACGATCGAAGAATCCGGAAGTGACGAGGAGATGCCCGTGAACAGAACCATGGCATTCATGATCGCTGGAAGCTCCTTGGCCTTGATCGTTGCGGCAGGCGCCTTCTTCTATTTCACGCGCTCGGTCTCGCTGTTAATCGCGGCGCCGTCTCTGGCATTC
>DASQGS010000050.1:0-13226 GCA_035632455.1 Thermoanaerobaculia bacterium
GCGCTAACAAGGGATCGAAATTACCCCGAGGGTGTTGATTTTCGTTCATAGTCACAGAAAGCGGCAGCAAGCCGCCGCAGTCCATAGTTACAGCGCGGCCTCGATGGTATCGCAGAGCGTTCTCAGCGTGGTCAGCCTGGCCAGTTTCTTGTCGTTCGCGCTCACGAGCGTCCATGGCGCAGCGTGCGTGCTCGTGCGCGCCACCATCTCGTTGACGGCCTCGTTATACGCATCCCACCGTCCGCGATTGCGCCAATCCTCGGGTGTGATCTTGTAGCGCTTGTACTCGATCTCCTCGCGCTCGCGGAACCGGCGGAGCTGCTCGTCGCGGCTGATGTGGAGCCAGAACTTCGCCACGACCGTCCCGTGGCTGGTGAGCTGTTCCTCGAAATCGTTGATCTCGAGGTAGGCGCGCTTCCAATCGCGCTCCGAGGCGAACCCTTCCACGCGCTCCACCAGCACGCGGCCGTACCACGACCGATCGTACACAGTCACCAGGCCGCTGCGCGGGATGTGCCGCCAGAAACGCCAGAGATAGTGATGAGCGCGTTCCTCATCGGTCGGAGCGGCGATCGAGATCACGCGGTAATTGCGCGCGTCCATGGCCGCGGTCAGCCGGCGGATCGTGCCGCCCTTGCCAGCCGCGTCCCATCCTTCAAACACCACGACGGTCGAGAGGTTCTTCTGATGCGCCTCGCGCGCCAGACGGTTGATCCTGGCCTGCAGCCGCGGAAGCGAATGCTCGTACTCGCGAACGGAGATCTGCTGGTTCAGGTCGACGCGGTCGAGGATCGTCGGCTCGCGCACGATCGCCGTCGCAGCGGACGTCGGTTCGGCTGCGATTTCGTGAGCGGTCGCAGACGGTTCGCTTGTCACCGCGACCAGCGGCGGCGCCTGCGGGCTCTTGCCATCATCCTTGGCGGAGACATTGGCCGTGCAGCGGCGGAGGGCATCGAGCAGCGCGCGTCCGGCGGTGAGCTCGCGGTAGCGGCTGTCGGTAGCTTCGATCAAGAGCCACGGCGCGTGTGCGGTATCGGTCCGGCGGATGCTCCGTTCCGAGACCTTGACGAACTTGTCGTACAGACCGAGGTGCTTCCAGTCCGTGGGCGTGACGCGCCAGCGAGTCTTTGCGCTGCCGGCGAGTTTTTCGAGCCGCTTGCGTTGCTGCTTCTTCGACAGGTGGAGCCAGAACTTGAGGATGATCGTGCCGTCGTTCGCCAGCATCTCCTCGAAAAACGCGATTCGCGTGAGCTCCTGGTCGAGCTGGGCGTTCTTCGTCTTCCCGTAGACGCGCTCGATGATCGGGTTGGTGTACCAGGAGCCGAAGAAGATGCCGATCTTGCCGCGCGGCGGGAGGGTGCGCCAGAAACGCCAGTAATACGGGCGGACGCGCTCTTCGTCGGACGGCGCGCCGAAGACGTTCGACTCCACGCCGCGCGGGTCGAGCCATTCGTGCAGACGGTTGACGAGCTCGCCCTTGCCGGCGCCGTCGGCACCGGAGAGGATCACGATGACCGGGCAATTGGTGCTGCGCAGCGCCGTCTGGGCCACGAGCAGATCGGCACGCAGTTGCGGCACGGCAGCGTCATAGTCGGCCTTCGAGATCTTGCGCCCCAGCTCCGCGGCTTCAAACATGGCGGGAGTTTACGCCAGGTACGTCATCCTGAGCCGCGGAGACGGCGAAGGATCATCTTGGAAGGATTGTCGTTCTCGCAAGGAGATCCTTCGCCGCGCTCCACCCCTTCGGGGTTTCGCCGGCTCAGGATGACGTGATGCTTTCCGCCCTCCGCCCTCCGTCGTCGTAAACTTGCGCGATGCTTCTGCGAGGGCTGGCTGGTCTCCTGGCGATGATCTTGTCGTCGTCCGTATCGCTCGTCGCTCAGGAGCTCGCGTTCACGCACTTCACTCCGCGCGATCAGCGGACGCCGCTCTCCTCGGCGAGCGTGCAGAAGGTCGTTCAGGACCGGCTCGGCTACATCTGGCTGGCCTTCTACTCCAGCGGTCTGGCGCGCTACGACGGGCACGCGATGGACAACTACACCGTGGCTGATGGCCTCGCGGATCTCACGGTGCGCGAGATCATCGAGGATGCTGCCGGCCATCTCTGGGTTGGTTCCGACGCCGGGCTCGTGACATCGGAGGAGCCGCTTCGAGCATACGAGCCCGGCCGCCGCATCCGTTTCGTTTCGCAAGTCGGGACCGTCCGCATTCTTCAGGCGCGCGTCAAGCGCAACTGCCTCATCGCCGCGGGCGACGGCTCGGTCTGGGCGGCGACGCAGGAGGGCGTGCGGCGCTATCGGTTCTCCGACGGACACCTCATGTCCGACGCCGTGCCTCTTGGTGATTCGCAACCGGGTTCGCCGGTCGTCGCCCTCGGCGCTGGCGGCGGTGCGGTGATCGCGACCCAGAGCGGCGGCGTTCTGCTGGCGTTCGATCCGAATGGCAAGGCCCGCGGGAGGCTGCCTGCGGCAGGCTTGGAGAGCGTCACGATTGGCGCGATCACCGAGGCGCGCGATTCCAAGGCCCTCTGGCTCGGCGGCGTCGATGGCTCCGTCTGGAGACTCGAGGATGGTCGCGCCGTTCTCATCAATCACGATTTGACCGAGCGCATCGTCACCGTGCTCGAGACATCGCAGGGCGAGCTGTGGGCCGCGAGCCTCGGGAGCGGTGCGGTGCGCATCGATCCGCACCATCCCGCCGATCGGCTCCGCGTGCGTCGCACGAACGGACTCCTCGGCGATACGCTCTGGAATCTGCTCGAAGACCGCGAAGGCAATCTCTGGCTTGCCCAGAACGGCGGTGTGTCGCGCCTGAAGAAAGACTATCGCGCCTTCCTCACGTACACCGGGCGGTCCCACGCCGGCGAGCCGCCCGCGCTGCCCGACCCCGCCGTTTTCGCCGAGATCGCTCCCGATTCGACGAGCCCGCGGCCATGGAACGGCGTCCTGTGGGCCGGCACCGGCGGCGGGCTCGCGGCGATCATGCCCGACGGCACGACCACCACGCTGCGCGTCGCCGACGGTCTTCTCAGCAACTCGGTGTACACGCTGGCAACCGACGCCGCGGGACGGCTGTGGATCGGCACGGTGGGCGGCGTCAATTGCCTCTCAGCGCCCGAGGATGTTCCGCCTCCGGCGGCGAACAGCGCGCGACGATCGCTGACGATCGGCGGACGGCAAGCGGTGCTGAGCGCGTATCCGGGCGATGTGATCTACGCCGCCCGCGCATTCAACATCCGAGGAGTGCCGAGTGTCTGGTTCGCCGGAACGGGTGCGGTGAGCTGCCTCATCGGTGGCGAGTGGTTCATCTTCCGCGCGGCCGCCGGGTTGCCGCCGGCGGGCGCGACGAGCATCGCCATCGATGACGACGGCTTTGTCTGGACCGGCACTGCGGACAGCGGACTCTTCCGCAGCGACATTACGCTGACCGTCGAGGCCCTCCGCTCACGCCTCCCAGCGGCCAACAACGGATCACGCGAAATCACCGCTCGCGTCTTCTCACGCACGTATTCGCGCCCAGGCGGCGTGCCCTTCTTGGGCAGTATCCGCACGTTGCTCTGGTACGACCATCGCCTCTGGATCGGAACGGCGGAGGGGTTGGCGATCCTCGCTGCGGGCGCAACCTCCGGCGCGACCCTCGCGACGCTTGGGCCGCGCGAGCTCGGCGGCGGGATGGTCATGGGCGTGGCCCCCTCGCCGGTGACCGGCCACGTCTGGGCCAGCCAGAATGCCGGACTCGCCGAGATCGATCCGAAGACCCTGCGCGTCGTCAGCGGCGTGTCGAAAGACGACGGGCTCGCCGACAACGAATCGTGGGCCTACGGACCGGTCGCCGTCGATCGCAACGGCCGTGTCTATCTCGGCACGCCGAGCGGTCTGTCGGTGATCGATCCGGCGATGCGGCTGCCAAATCCGCAACCGCCGATCGTGCGGCTCCGCCGCGTCGAGATGAAGCAAGGCCAGCGCGGAGACAACGAGTTGCTGATCGAATACGCGGCGCTGACGTTCATCAACGAGCCGCGGGTCCGCTACCGCACGCGCCTCGCGGGCTACGATCGCGATTGGTCGCCCGAGAAGAGTGACACTGAGGCGCGGTTCATGAACCTCCCGGCGTTCCTCTTTTCGAAGCGCTACACGTTCGAGGTTCAGGCGCGGAACGCGGACGGCATTTGGTCGAAAGCGCCGGTGTCGTGGAGCTTCGCGGCCGAGCCGGCGTGGTGGCTGCGCTGGTGGGCCTTTCTCGGCTATCTCGCCGTTCTCTTCGCCACTATCTCGCTCCTCGGGCGGCTGCGGATGTTGCGGCTGAAACGGCGAAACCGGCTGCTCGAGGATCTCGTCCTGGCGCGCACGGATGAGATCCGCGCCCAGGCCCGCGAGCTCGAGTCGCTCGACCGCATGGTGCAGGTCATCAACCGCGAAGTGGGGCTGGAGAACGTGTTCCAGAGCATCCTGGAGCAGGGGATGAAGCTTTTCCCGCAGGCGGAGAAGGGCTCGTTTCTGGCGCTCGATCACGAGCGCCGGCGCTGCCAGGTGCTGGCCGTCTCGGGCTACTCGCGCAATCCGAGCGAGATGCTCGATCTCTCGATCGACGAAGCCATCAAGCGGTACTCCGAGGGAGCCGAAGAGATCGATCGCGGCGTCTACCTCGTGAAAGATTTCGATCGCCTCGGCGGCCGAGACAAGGCCAAGCGCTTGCCGGTACCGAAGTGCACGCTGGCGATGGAGGTGACGCTGGGCGGGCGCGTGGAAGGGTTTCTCCTCTTCGACAACTTCAGCGATCCCGACGCTTTCCATCGCTCCGACCTGCGCAGGCTCAGCCGCGTGCGCGAGCACGCCATCTCCGCGATCTCGAAGGCGCGCATCCTGCACGAGCTCGAGGTCAAGAACCAGGAGGCCGAGGCCGCCAACCGCGCCAAGAGCACATTCCTCGCCAACATGAGCCACGAGTTGCGCCCGCCGATGAACGCGATCATCGGCTTCTCCGAGATCCTCACCGAGCGGCTGCGCGACACGATCGAGCCGAAGTCGCTCGGCTTCCTCAAGGCCATCCTGACGTCCGGACAGCTTCTCCTGAACATCATCAACGACATCCTCGATCTCTCGAAGGTCGAGGCCGGGAAGATGGAGCTACAGCCGGAGACGTTCCCGGTCCGCGCGGCGATCGAGAGCGTCTGCCAGGTGATGCGCGGGTTCTCGTCGAGCAAGACCATCATTTTCGAGGTCGAGGTCGCGCCGGACGTGACGGACATCGAGACCGATCAGGCCAAGTTCAAGCAGATCCTCTATAACCTGATGTCGAACGCCGTGAAGTTCTCGCCGCCGGGCTCGGTCGTGACGATCGGCGCGCACCATGTCGACGGCGACGGAAGCCACGCCGAATCGATCGCCATCGACGTGATCGATCGCGGCATCGGCATCGCTCCGGAGAATCAGGAGCTGATCTTCGAGGAGTTCCGCCAGGTGGACGGCACGGTGAGCCGGCAGTACGGAGGCACAGGCCTCGGCCTTTCGCTGGTGAAGAAATTCGTGGAGCTGCAAGGCGGATCGGTGGCGGTGCGGAGCACGCCCGCGGAGGGGAGCGTTTTCACGTTCACGCTCCCACGCCATTTCGCCGGACCGGCGATCCCAGGCCCGATCGTGAAGCTCGACGGCACGTTGATCCCGGCGGGCGAGCGCGTGCTGGTCGTGGAGGATGACGACGCTTCGTACGACGCGCTCAGCTCGTATCTTTCGTCGGCCGGATTCGTACCGATCCGAGCGCGCCACGGCGATGAGGCGCTGAGCCTGGCCCGCGCCGCGCGGCCGATCGCCGTGACTCTCGATCTCGTGCTGCCCGGCATGGACGGGTGGGAGGTGCTTCGGAAGTTGAAGGGCGACGAGTCGACCGCGGAGATTCCGGTGATCGTCGTCTCGATCCTCGACAACCGCGAGCTCGGCATCGCCTTCGGTGCCGATGATTACTTCACGAAGCCCGTCGACTGGTCGCGCTTCCTGCGGCGCCTGCGCGAGCTCACGGCCGGCAGCGGCCCGCAGCCGAAGCGCCCGCGGCTGCTCCTCATCGACGACGATGAGACGGTGCACACACTCCTCGAGCCGGAGCTGGAGAGGGAGGGATATCAACTCGATCGCGCGCTCTCCGGACCGGAGGGTCTCGACCGCGCGGAGAAGACCCAGCCGGACGTGATCATCCTCGACCTCTCGATGCCCGGCATGACCGGCTTCGAGGTGGCCCTGCAGCTCAAGCAGCGCGAGTCCACCGCCCGAATCCCGATCGTCGTGCTGACCGCAACCAGCCTCAGCGCCGAGGATCGCGAATCGCTCCGATCCAGAACGAGCGGCCTCGTGCTGAAAGGCAACGCCGCCGGGGCGAGACTGGTGAAGGCGATCCGGGCGCTGGATGGGCGGGCGTGATGGGGCGTGAGAAAGGCATTCACCACAGAGGCACTGAGAACACAGAGGAGTCCTCTCAACTGTCTCCTGTCACCGTGATCTGTGTAGAAGGCAAGGGAGACAACTTCTCTCCGTGACCTCTGTACTACTAACCAGCAGTTTCTGCGCGCGACGCGAAGATTTCTTACAAAACTGATTGGTTGCAAATTCGGTGGGTTCTTTTGGTTGCGGCTTTGCCGCGCTGCGTCTCTGTGGTGAAATGCCTTTCCTGCCATCGAGATCCTGCGCCGTCTACGCGGCTCACCGCGATACCATCCCATCCATGCGTCCCCTCGCAATCACACTCGGCGATCCTGCCGGCATCGGGGCAGAGATCGTTTTCAAAGCGATCAAGGATCTGGATCCCGCGATGCCCTTCTGGATTTTCGGCGACTGGCGCCTGGCCGTCGAGTCGGTCGCGGCGGCGCTGCTGCCCGCATTTCCGCGCGTTGCGGAACTGCCCTCCGGCTTGCAGCAAATGCCGGCGCGTCTCTTCGTCGATATCGGCGGAGCTGACGGCGATCGCCTTCGAACCGGGACGATCGACGCTCGCTACGGCCGCGTCGCGCTCGACTCCATCGACGCCGCGCTCCGCGCGGTCGAGCAGAAGCTGTGCGCAGCTTTGGTCACGGCGCCGATCCACAAGCAGTCCATCGCCCTGGCCGGCTCGCCGTTCCCGGGACACACCGAGCTTCTTGCCGCGCGCGCTGGGCTTGCGCGGTACGGTCATGATTACGCGATGTACTTCGACTCGCCGTCGCTGCGCACAGTGCTCCTCTCGGTGCACGTTTCGCTGCGCGAGGCGATCGAGCGGATCGACGCCGGGACGATCGTCGCCCTGGCCCGCCTCACCGATCGCGAGTATCGGCGCCTCCACGGATCGGCGCCGCGGCTCGCCGTCGCGGGAGTCAATCCGCACGCCGGCGAGGGTGGCCGGTTCGGCGACGAGGAGCGCACGATCGCCCGCGCCGTCGATGAGGCCCGCGCGGCCGGGCTCACGATCTCGGGTCCTCATTCAGCGGATACTCTCTTTCTGGCCGCGAGTCGTGGAGAATATGACGTGGTCATGGCCATGTATCACGATCAGGGATTGATTCCGGTCAAGACGCTCGACTTCGAGCACTCGGTCAACGTGACGCTTGGCCTCCCCTACTTGCGGGCCTCGGTCGATCACGGCACGGCCTTCGACATCGCGGGGAAGGGGACCGCCGATGCCGCGCCGATGCGGTACGCGATCGAGTGGACGGCGCAGCATGCGGAGGCGATGGCAGGATGAACCGCTGGATCTGGATCGCCCGCATTTTCGGCATCACGGTGTTCCTTGTTCTGGTGTATCTCCTGGTCAGTCTTCAGAGACGCCTCGTCCATCTCCAGGAGATGCGACCCGCTCCCTCGGCGACGTCGACGACAAGTGCGCCATGAATGCGGACGATCTCGCCCTCGCGCTCTCGCTCGCGGATGCCGCGGATGCGATGACGCTGCCGCACTTCGTCGCCGGCGATTATTCCGTGCGAACGAAGAGCGACCGCACGCCCGTCTCCGAGGTCGACGAAGCGGTCGAGCGGATGCTGCGCGAGCGGCTCGAGCGCGAGCGTCCGGACGACGGGATCGTCGGCGAAGAGGAAGGCGTGCGCGTGGCCGGGAAGCGGCGCTGGATTCTCGATCCCATCGACGCCACGAAGAACTACATCCGCGGCGTGCCGGCCTATGCCACGTTGATCGCGCTCCAGGACGCCGGCCGCGTGATCGCCGGCGTCGTCTCAGCTCCCGCGCTCGGCCGCCGCTGGTGGGCCTCCGCCGGCGCCGGCGCGTTCTGCAACGGCTTGGCGATCCACGTCTCGAGCGTCGCTTCGTTTGCGAAAGCGTATCTGTCGTACGACGGCATCAACGATTTCGACAAAGCCGGGTTGAGCGAGCAGTTCATCGATCTCGCCCGCCGCTTCGGCCGCACGCGCGCGTTCGGCGACTTCTGGTCGCACATGCTCGTCGCCGAGGGAGCGATCGACGTCGCCATCGAGCCTGAAGTCGCGCTCTGGGATCTCGCGGCATTGCAGGTGATCGTCGAGGAAGCGGGAGGACGCTTCACCAATCTCGCCGGCGAAGCACGTCCCGACGGCGGTAGCGCAGTGTCGACGAACGGCATACTGCACGACGAAGTGCTCGCGACCCTGCGACCAACGCATCGTGATTCATCAACAGCCACTGCGGCAGCAAGAAGCCCTCTCCCGCCGGGAGAGGGCGGCGCGAAGCGCGGGTGAGGGGACCCCGCGCGCAGCGCGCATCAAAGCGATGACGATCTCGCCTGAATCGCGGCCGAGAAAGAGGACATTGATGTCAGAAGAAGTGATGGTCGTCCCAACCTCCGATCTCGCGCCGCTGTTCGGCGGCCGCACGTTCGATCTCCTCCGCGACGACAGCGACCGGATTCTCGACGTCATCCAGAGCTGCTACCTCTTCCTCCCGCGCCCGGAGGCGGAGCGCTCGCCCGAGTATCGCCAGATCATTCCGTACGTCGTCATCCGCCACGGCGACGACTTCTTCCTGCTGCGCCGCACGCCGAAGCAGACCGAGGCCCGCCTGCACGATCGCCTCTCCCTCGGCATCGGCGGCCACATCAATCCCGATGCCCACGAATCGGACGACGGCATCATCGCCGCCGGCCTCCGCAAAGAGCTCGACGAGGAAGTCGCGATCGATGCGGAATACGAAGTGCGATTCGTCGCCATCCTGAACGACGAGACCACCGAGGTCAGCCGCGTCCACCTCGGTTTGGTCTACGAGCTCGTCGCCAGCTCGCCGCAAGTCGCGGTGCGCGAGACCGAGAAGATGACCGGCTCCTGGGTCGCCCGAAGCAACCTCGGCGCACTGCGAGAATCGATGGAGACCTGGTCGCAGGTCGTGTACGACCAGTTCGTGGCGGAGGGGTGACAGTGACCGAACATTGCATGTTCGGCCCTGGAGCTGGGGAGGCTCGATCTTTCAGTCCCTTGCAGCGACGGCATCAGGAATTGACTTCTTGAGGAGTGGCGCGAAGATGGCCGTCCGCATGTTCACGAGTACTCGACGCACTTACTCCGCGGTGGCTCAAGAGGCCGTTGTGTTCTTCCTGTTTCTCCTCCTCTCCATCGCTATGACCTGGCCCCTAGTGCTCCATCTGAACAGGGCTGTGTCCTACTCCGGCGATCCCTTCTTTACGACGTTTACGTTGCACTGGGATTACTACGCAACCATACATAGGCTGCCGCTGTTTAACGCGCCGATCTTCTACCCTGATCGCTTGGCGCTGGCTTTCAGCGAGCACATGTATGGCGTTGCTCTGCTTCTATTTCCGCTCTTCGCAGTCGGCCTGCCGCCACTCACCGTGCACAACGTCGCTATTCTGCTAGCGTTCGCCACTACTGGATATGCTGCGTACCTGCTGGCTCGCTGGGCGACTGGCTCGACGCCGGCAGCAATTATTGCTGGCATCGTATTTGCCTTTGTCCCCTATCGCTTCATCCATCTGCCACATCTCCACTTCCTGTGGTCAATGTGGCTGCCGCTCCTCCTCCTCGCATTGTTCGCGTACGTTCGCAACCCACGCCCACGTAACGCGGCCTTTCTCTGCGTTGCGTTTGTGATGAACGGTCTCTCTTCGTTGCACTGGTTGGCATTCGGTTCGATCGCGACCGGAGCGACGGTCGTCTTTCTGGCGGTTGCGGCGGGACGAAGCACTGACCGCCGTTTCTGGATCGGTCTTCTTGTTGCGACGGGCGTAGCCATGTGCTTACTACTGCCATTCACGCTGCCGTACATTCACGTCGCGAAGCTCTACGGAATGGAGCGTCTGTACACGGAGGCCATCCCCAATAGCGGCGAGTGGGCGGACTGGCTGAACCCGCTGCCCTGGAACAAGCTGTACGGTCAGTACAACCGAATCGGCACGCAGGAGCGCGCGCTCTTTCCGGGCTTCGTGATTGTCGGGCTCGCCCTTCTTGGACTCGTAGCCGGCCAACGATCTGTCCATGGATACGGTGCGTCGCTGGTGGCAAGCCGGCAACCAGGCGTTGCTCCTTCGCCTTGGGTCATTCGGCTGCTGGACGCCGGTATTGTCGTGACGGCAGTTGCTGCGATGCTTGGGCGAATGCGTGGCCATGTGGCGCTGGCGGGCGGTATGGTCACGTATGACGGCGTTGCCACACCGCTGTTTCTCCTCACTGTGTCGTGTCTTGCTCGCTGCTGGCTGCGACCTCCGTCTTTCCTGGGTCACACAAACGCAGCGTCTCACGATTGGCCGGAACGATCACGCCTTCCACTCACGGCATTGTGCGCCCTGCTATGGGTGCTCGTTGGGGCTCTGGGAGCGCGCGGTCTCCACGGTTACCTGCATACGTTCCTATTCGAGCACGTGAGCATGTTTCGAGGTATCCGAGTGCCGATCCGATGGGCGATGATCACATACGTTGGCCTCTCGCTGCTGACTGCTTTCGGAATGGCGCGTCTTTTGAGAAACCGGAGCCGCGTTGTGTCGACGCTCATGACCGGTTCCGTCGCCATCCTTCTTCTGTTGGAATGCAGGGTCGCGCCACTTCGGTGGTACATGGTTCCACTGGGGCAGCGAGGCGTCTATGCCTGGCTCGCAAACACGCCTTTGCGAGGTGCTGTCCTCGAGTTGCCGCTGAACCAGGAATCCGCATACGACTACATGTGGCGCGAGACCGTTCATCATCATCCTCTCATCAATGGCGTGTCCAGCTACACGCCGAGAGACTACGAGGATATGGCCGCCCTGTATGGTCAGGAGCCCCTTCCCGATGCATTCCTTGCGGAGCTTGTCCGCCGGCGATGCTCGGTCATCGTCGTCCATGAGGCCCGGGCCGGACCGCGAGTGCGCTCATGGCTGGCGCGACAGGTCGATCATGGCCAACTGGTATTCGTCCGCCGCTTTGACGCCGGTACGAGAGGCGACTATGTCTTCGCTCTCACAGCCGTCGAGCCCCTGGCGGCCTCCTGGCGAGCGCCCGAGGTACCTGATCCTTCGGGCCGCACGCCAACGCAGAATGCTGAGATCTTCCTTCGGACGGGCGACTGGACTTACAGCGGGGATCCGTTCGCCTTAGTCGGTGTGGGACCGTTAGGAACGATACACGGCAGCCTTACGGTTTCGGGATGGGCGCTCGCGCCAGCCGGTGTCGCGCGGGTGAATCTCCTCTTCAACAACGGATCTGTGATCGTCCCGGCAACGGCCACGGACCGCGGCGACGTGACGGCGAAGCTTCCGTGGTACCCGAAGGTGACGCATGCTGGGTTCACTGCCACAATTTCTCGACCCCCCCGAGGAATCAATGGACCGACAGATCTCCAGCTCGAGGTCGTGGACGGATTGGGCCATTCCCGGCGCAACCCGCCCTATTGGTTCCACTGGTACCGGGCTCCAGCCGTAGTGCCCACATGGAATCTAGAGCGTCTGGACGGACTCTTGACACGGCTTGGTCCAGACGCCGTGAAGAATCGGGACCGCATTCTTACTGGAAACGCAGAGATTCAGGACTTCGTTCTCCCTTTGCTGGTCGATCCTCTTCAAGAAACTGACGCAGCATTCGTTACGCGTGCGCTCACGACCATCCTTGGGACGGCGCAGGCGCCGCCCATTGAAAGTCGCTACCTGGAAATGCTAGGCAACCATTCCACCCGGGAACAGGTCCTTGGCGCCATTCTCGAATCGCGTGAGTTTTCAGAGCAGTATCTTGTCTTTGGTCGAGTCGTCATCGATCACCCATTAAACGCAGAACCGTAACGCCTGTCGCAACGTCGGCGAACCGGACTTGAGTGAGCAGCTCAACCCAGCCCGTACCGACGCTCCTTGTCATACTCTCTAGAGATGCGAATCGCGTCCGCTATTCTTCTTGCCGCACTCACGTTGCACGCCACGCCACCTCCGCCTCCGGCGCCGCCGATGCAGGTCATTCTCCTCGGTACCGGTTATCCGCGGCCCGATCCGAATCGCGCGGGGGCGGCGGCGGCGGTGGTCGTAGGATCGAAGTGGTTCCTGGTCGATGCCGGGCGTGGGGTGACCTTGCGTATCGCGGCCACGGAGTTGAAGTATGAGAACCTTCGGGCCGTGCTGCTGACGCATCTCCATTCCGACCACACCGCCGGCCTTCCGGATCTCTTCAATACCTCGTGGCAGTTCGGACGGAAGAGCGTGCCGCTGCCGCTGTACGGACCGATCGGAACGAAGCGGCTCGCCGATGCAATGCTCGAATTCTTCGCCGACGACATCCACTACCGGCGCGATCTGCTGGAGAAACATCCGGCGGCGGGGGCGACGATTGCCACGCACATCGTCAATGAGGGCGTGGTCTACGACGATGGCGAGGTGAAGGTCACGGCCTTTGCCGTCGATCATCGGCCGGTCGTCCCGGCATTCGGCTACCGCTTCGACTGCCGAGGGAGGAGCATCGTTTTCTCAGGAGACACGCGACCGACGCCGAATCTCATCGCTCACGCAAAGGGAGCGGACATCCTGGTGCAGGAAGCGTATCTGCCGGAGTGGTTCGCGAAGGTCGACACGCCCGAGGTCGCGGCGCGGCTGGAGCACTACCATACCAGCGCGGAGGAGGCCGGAGGGATCGCGGCCGCCGCGGGCGTGAAGACGCTGCTGCTCACGCACTTGATCCCGGGCAACGAAGACGCGAAGTTCCGCGAGCGGGCGGGGCGCAGGTTCAAAGGGAACATCGTGGTTGGGCGCGACTTGCTGCGAATGGACGCGAGGTAGCAGTGGCCGGACTTTGTAAGTCCGGCCATGAGACTTGGCAG
>DASQGS010000051.1:0-4098 GCA_035632455.1 Thermoanaerobaculia bacterium
GGTCGAAGCGCGCTTCGAAGCCGGGCATTTCCTGCGCGAGTACCGGGGCATCTCGGAGCCGTTGCACGGTCACTCCTACAAGATCGAAGCACATCTCGAGAGCGACGGTGGCGGTGTCGATGGCGATGACATCGCGGTCGACTTCGTCAGCGCCAGACGCTCCCTCGACGCGCTGGCAAAGAAGCTCGACTACGGCTGCATCAACGACGTCCCGCCGTTCACCGAGATCAACCCATCGGCCGAGAACATCGCCCGGTGGTTCCATCGCGAGCTCTCCGCGGCATTGGCCGGGGAGAACGCCGTGGTGCGAGCGATCACCGTGTGGGAGGGGCCGGTCAACTCGGTTACGTACGCACCGGCGCCAGGCGGCCAGGCGCAATAGGGGTCCGCGGACACGGAACTCAGCTCGAGGACTCGTGATGCAGGACGAAATCGCACGTGGCGGTTGCCACCTGCAATCCTTCCGAGTCGTGAATCTCGACGCTGGCCACGCAGACCTTGCGCCCCTTCTTGATGATCGACGCCGTCGCCGTCACGGCGTTGCTCGCGCGCCGGAGAAAGTGGATGTTCAGGTTCGACGTTGCGAAGTTCATGGCTCCGCCATAACTCGTCGAGAGCGCGCAAGCTGCCGCGGTGTCTGCGAGCATCGCCAGAATCCCGCCGTGCACCGCTCCGCCCATGTTGTCGAACTCTGGGCGGAACTCGATCGTCATCACGCAGCGGTCAAGAGCCAGATCTCCGATTCTGAAGTCCAGGAAGCGGCGGACTGGATGTCCTCCAAAACGCTCTTCGAGCGCGCGCACCAGTTCCGCCATGGATGCCGATTCATTCGCTGTGATGTCCATGGTCTTGTGCGGTACGAACTAGCTCCGCCCGACGCGGAGCCGTGCTGTCGCTGCCGTAAGATTACGACGTGGAGACGATCGCCGTCATCTTTATGATCATCGCGGGGTTCGTCGTCGCCGCGTTGGTGACCGCCGCCCTTGCGATTGCACATGCCGGGAAGCCTGCGCCACTTCCCTCCTCGCCGCCTGACAAGAGCAGCATCGCGGCTTCGATTCTTTTCCAGCTCCTTATTCTCGGAGGAACGAATCCGGACCAGGCAGCGCGCAAGATTCTCCGCGAGGCCGGGCTTGGCGCGCCAATCACGCGGGATATCGACATCGGGAATTGGGGCGAGACCTTCGCCGGGATGGCCACGATCGAGCAGCGCTCGCTCCTTCTGGAGACGGCGGTCCGTCTCGCGTGCTCGTTTTCAAGAACTCTACCGCTGGTCCAGTACACGGCGCTACTAAGCCTCAGCTTCGCGCTCGGCTTTCAGACGGATGCCCTGGCGCGGCTTCGCGAGCGATACGACTTCGACTACATCGATCCCGCGCGGGACGGACGGCCGCGGGAGGCGGATCGCGACGGCTCCGCGCCCTTGTTCGTCCGCGAGCCGCGCTCGAGCGCGGAATTGCTGCGTGTTCTGGGAATTGAGGGAACACCGAGCCGGCAGTCCATCATCGCCGCGTATCGAAGGCTGGCCTCGGAGCACCACCCCGACCGTTATTTCGGCCAGACCGCCGAGGCGCAGCGGAGGGCGGCGACGCGGTTCATCGAGATCACCAGGGCCTATGAGAGTCTGCTCAGCTTGTATCGTGAATAGCGGCGCCACGCGTGCCAAGGGGCTCGATTTCCGACGCGTCCCCGGGCACCTCACACAAACCTGAGGGGACCCGGGTGCCTGCCGCCGGGCGTCGCCGCCCACCGGCGGCATTCCGGCAATCATTCCGGTGTCGGCAATGGCCCATTGAAATGGGACCGAAGCGGTGCTATCATGCTCTTGGGAATTCCGGCAGTTCACCGTTTGTTTGCAACCGTTCTACCAGCACTCCCCTCCGCTAGACCGTAGATATCTCACACGAGGACATTACTTTCCAGGACATTCGTGTCCAAAGTGGATGACACGAGAGGGCCGACGCGCCTTGGCGGTCCTTCGGCGATAGACCCAACGAGGCGCATCCTACGGAAACCACGGAGACACGGACAGTTAGAGCACAGGACAACCCATTACCCGAATCGGCCGGTAACGAAAGTATTCGCTACAGCATCTAATTTGTCGAGCGGCACGATTCGTGAAGCACCGTTCCCTGAAGGAACCACGGGAGAGATCATGAAGAGCGCAGAGGCGCACGAGCACGAGCAGGGGTGGGACTTCGAGAAGGCGGCCATGCCTTACGTCGACTCCCTCTACAACACGGCCTACCGCATGACCCGGAACTCCGAGGATGCGGAGGATCTCGTGCAGGAGACGTACCTGAAGGCGTACAAGTACTACGACAAGTTCGAAGAGGGAACCAACTTCAAGGCGTGGCTCTTCAAGATCATGAAGAACACGTTCATCAACAACTATCGGAAGAAGAAGCTGACGCCGCACAAGATCGACTTCTCGGAGATCGAGGAGTCGTATGAGCGCGTGATTCAGAAGAATGCTCCCGACCTTATCAAGGATCCGGAGAGCGAGATCTTCCAGGACATGATGGACGAGGACGTGAAGCGGGCTCTCGACTCGCTTCCGCACGACTACAAGATGGTTGTCCTGCTGGCCGACATCGAGGGCTTCTCGTACAAGGAGATCGCCGAGATCCTCGACTGCCCGGTCGGAACGGTGATGTCGCGACTCTATCGCGGACGGAAGATGCTCGAGCGGACGTTGCTGGAGTACGCCCGCAAGTACGGCTACATCCGTCACGGCGAGCCCGCCAAGATGCGCTCGCGGAAGGACGAGGCCAAGCCGCGCAAGAAGGGGCCGGGAGGCGAGGAGCACGAGCATCCCGAGCCCGAGGAGAGCGATGAAGAGACGCTCTTCGCCGATGCCGCGGAGGATGATTTCGAGTTCGAGGTCGACGAGCCGGACGAGGAATTCCGTATCGAGTAGGCCAGTTGCAAGCGCGTGAAGTCGTCACCTCAAACGCCTGGAAGGAATCTTCGGATGCTTTGTGACGATGTCAAACGCGGCGTCTACTTCTTCCTCGACGGCCAGCTCGGGGCCGGGCAACAAGACTTCAGCCAACACATCAGCCTTTGTCCGGACTGCGATGCGCGTACCAGGATCTCGGGCCGCCTTCGCAGTTTTTTTCAGCATCGCATGGCATCGGTTGAGGCGCCACCTCACCTCAAGCGGCGGCTCGAGCGCACGATTCGCGCCTTCTCCACGGATTGGCAGGCCTGAGCGGAATCGCATCCGTGCAAGGCAGCCCACTCGTCCTCGTTTCCTCCAATCCGAACAAAGCCATCGAAGCCGAGCGAATCCTCGGCGTCCCGCTAGTCAGAATTCCGGCCTCGCGGCCGGAGATCCAGGCGCGGAGCCTCGAGGAGATCGCTCGCCACAAGCTTGTCTGTGCCCGCGAAAGCGGACACTCGCCGGTCATCGTCGAGGACGTGTCCCTAGGCTTTCATGAGCTCGGCGGCTTTCCCGGACCGTATATCCACTGGCTGCTGCAGTCCGCTGGAGGGAGCGGCGTCGGGACTGTCGCCTCGGCCCTCCGTAGCCGCGCCGCTCTTGCTGAGTGCTGCGTGGCTTACTGGAACGGCGTCGAAACGATGATCTTCAACGGAACAACCGAGGGCGAGATCCTCATCGAGCCACGCGGTCCACGGACTTTCGGGTGGGACGCCTGGTTCCTTCCTCAAGGATTCGAGAGGACCTACGCGGAGATGGCGGCCGATGAGAAGGATCTGGTCTCCCATCGCGGCAAGGCCTACCGGCAGCTCGCTACGCATCTTCGCAAGGAAGCTGCCCGACACTCGTGACCGATCGCCCGAATCCGCAACAGATGCGCTCCGAAGCACCAACCCATGCGGACTCGGTGACCAAACCATGGCAGATCGAGGAACTCTCAGCTTCGTTCAGTCCTGCAGGTAAACATGGCACCTAGTTTGAAACGTATACAGGACAGACCGGTGAATCCGGCCCGCGGTTGGAAAGGACGCTTCGATGTGGACATTCGATGGAGAAGAATGGACCGACGACAACGCGCCCGCTGGCGGCGCGAACAGGCGTGAGAAGCAGGCGCCTCCCTGGGATGAGCACTTCCCCGAGCTGCAGATCCTTGA
>DASQGS010000052.1:0-23985 GCA_035632455.1 Thermoanaerobaculia bacterium
TCGACGGCACGCTGACCGAGACGCCCATCCCGACGGCGAACAGCCAGCCGGAAGGGTTGATGGTCGGGCGCGACGGGGCGATCTGGTTCGTCGAGAACAACGGAAACAAGATCGCCAGGATGAGTCTGGACGGCAAGTTCACCGAGACCGCGATTCCCAGCCCCGGCGGCCAGGTGGTGAACCTCGCGGCCGACGCCGCCGGAAACATCTGGTTCACCGAGCTCGAAGGGGGGAAGTACGGGATCCTCGACAAGACGGGAGCGATCAAAGAGTACGAGCCGCCATCCAGGCTGAGCGGTCCCTTCGGCATCGTCATTACCGCCGGCGGAGACGTCTGGATCACCGAGTACTACCACTCCAACATCATCTATGTGCCGAAGGGAAATCCGGCCTAGGCTATCGAGATCGAGCTCCCGACGAAGAGCGAGCTGCATCCCGCCGGGATTGCGATCGCGAAGAACGGCACGATCTGGATCGCGGAGATGACGAACGCCGCGATCGCGAAGATCGTGCCGCAGAAGGCGAAACGGCACATCGTGCATCGGTGAGCCAAGGAGCGCCGGCATCCTTGCCGGCAAGTCGCGGGGCGTCCTTGCCCCGCGACGATAAGCGTGCAAGATGAGCGTTCCGCGCGGAAAACCGCGGCGGGGCAGGGATGCCCCGCCGCATGCCGGCAAGGATGCCGGCGCTCCTATCTCTCCGTCACGTTCAACCGCATCTCCTCTCCGTTCGCGCGGATCTCCGGTACATACATCGCCTGCCCGAGGAGCGGGAGCGCGTGGAACGAGCCCGGCGTCTCGGCGCGGAGGGTGTAGCGAATCTCCCAGATTCCCTGGGGAAGATGATCGATGAAGAGCGCGACCTTCCGATCGCGCAGCTCCTGATAGATCCAGGCCGTGCGGCCGGTGCGGTCGGCGCCCGGCGCCCGCCGGACGACCGTCGGCTTCTCGCCCACCGGTTGCGCGGACGCGACGAACCTCCGCGTCACCGTCGAGGCCGGAAGCTCCTGCGCATACAACGGCTGGCCGCTCTGTAGAGCCACAGCCTCGAGGCCGGCAGGCTTCAGATCCTCGAGCATGAGGTAGTCATAGTCGTTCTTCGTCTCGATGGTCACGACGACTTCCACCCGCTCGCCGCTGACCATCGATCCTCCATCGCCGAGCGCCACGCGCTCGTACACGACGCCCTTGAGCAGCGTCGGGTGCGGTGCCATGCGGAAATAGTCGCGCCGCACGAAAATCTCGTTCCCCGCCGCTTTCACCGGTTCCTCTGTCGAGACGAATCGCGCTTCGGCTGAGAAATAGAGCGGCGCCGTGCCGCGGCCACCGCTTCTCTTGATGCGAATCTCGTTCACTCCGTCGCGCACGATCGCCGGATCGATGGCGTAACGGAGCGGCGCGCGCAGCACGTCCGCGGCGGCAACGCTTTTCGACGCAATGGCGTGGCCGTTCACCGACAGCTCGTAGGCCACGTCGCCTTGCAGCTCTCCGCTCGCGCCGAGGTAATCGTTCAGACCGAGGAGCGCGATGGCCGTGTCGCGCGAATTGTTCCATTGCGCGCCGCGACGGTTCTTGACCAGCCAGTTCATCACCGGCTCGACGAGGCGATTCTGCGGATCGATCGCCGTCAGCGCCTGCAGTGCGAACGACGTCGTCTCGACGGGACCCTCGTACCAATGCCACCAGAAGCGATCCTCGCCCCAATGCGCCGTGGCCATGGTCTCGGCCGGCGATGCGCCGCCGGAGCCGCGGAGAAGCACCGACTGATCGGGCGTGCGATCGAGCTTCACGCCATCCTCGAGATTCCGCACGAGCACCTTCGCCCGCTCGGCATATCCGAAATCATGCGCGGCTAGCGCCAGGAGCGCCCGCGAGTACGCGGTGAGCCGCTCGCGATGCGACCATGCATCGTCGAACGCCTTCGCCTCCGGAGCCGAGGGAGCGCCGCCCTTCGCGGCCGCACGCCACGCCGCGGCGGCGTGCAGCAACCACGCCTCGTCGTGCCATTGCCCTTCGCGTTTCGCGAGCTGCGCATCGAGCCAATCGACCGCGCGGCGGACGTTGTCCTCGCGTACCGCCAGTCCCCCCTCCTTCGCCACGGCGAAGCCCCAGACGACGTACGCGGTCATGAACGTGTCGCTCTCGCCGTCCTTCCACCAGCCCCATCCGCCGTCGCCATGCTGGAAATCGTAGAGGCGGGCCATCGACTTCGCCGTGATGTCGTCGAGACGCCGGAGGTTCTTCTTCCCTTGAGGATGCGTCGCGGTGGCATGCTCCGGCTCGATGCCGCCGAAGATGCGCCCTTCAATGTCGCCGGCGGTAAGCCCGCTCTTCGCCAGCGTCCGGGCCACGATGGCCGCGGGAAGGAAGCGGCTCATAGTCTGCTCCGTGCAGCCGTAGGGATAGTCGATCAGGTACGGCAAGGCATCGAGCATGGTTACTGCGAGACTCGGCGCAATCTGGACCGTGAGCGTGGTCGAGCCGGCGCGCCGCTCGGCCGGCAGGTCGAGCCGCACGAGAGCCTCATCGCCGCGCAGCTTGCCGGAGCGGGCGATGAGCTTGTCGATCCCGTGCTCGTAGATCGTGAACGTCTTCTCCATCGCGTCGCCGCGGTTCGCCGTGCGGCCGGTCACGCGCAGCTTCGCCGTGCCGGCTTGATTCGCGGCGATCATCCAATCGGCGCGCGCCTCGCCGTTCGGCGGCACTTCGAGTGCCGGCCCATCGCCGGTCACGGGCTTGCCGTCGATCAAGCGGCCGGCGAGGACGACGCCCTCGACTTCGATTGACGGAGAGACAAGCATCGTCTTGCTCGTGTTGTTGTTCACGACCGCGGAGACAACGGAACGGTCGCCGGCGACGAAGAATCGCGGCGACTCCAGCCGCACGACCAGCGGCAGGCTCGTCCGCGCGGTCGCCGACGACATGCCGAATTGCGAGTCCGCAGTCGCCGCGCGCGCCGTCGCCCGCCATGTGGTCAGGGCTTGCGGATAGTCGAGCGTGATGTGCGCGGTGCCGTCGGCGCCGGTCAGAACGTCGGGCTGCCAGAACGCCGTGGAGCGGAAGTCGCTGCGAACTACGACTTCGATCGGTTCATTGCCGCCGGCCGCGACGTTCGATGCCATCGCCATCGGCTTCGGAACCGCGGGAGCCGCTGCCGTCACTGTGATCGCCTCGGCCACCGACTTCGCCATCTGCCTCGGCGCGGGCGCGGAGAAAGCCATGTATCCGACCACCCCGCCGGCCGCGCCTCGAAGCTCCTCGTTGACCTCGGCACCGTTGACACTGTCGAGATCGTCGTACCGCCCATCTCTGGCGCGATGGTCCTTCGCCTCCTTCTTCTTCGCTCCGGCGTACCGGTCGTCGATCAATTGCCCGTCATCATCGGCGACGAGCCGCATGTATCGCTGCGACTGCACGCTCGCAGCGACTTGCAAGGCCTGGTAGCGCTTGCCGCTGAAGAAGAACTGCCGCGGATCGCCGGCAGGGTCGGTTCTGATCGCAGTAACCGATTCGTCGGAGACCGAGATCGCAACCTCGGCAGCTACCGGCTTGCCGTCCGCATCGCGCGTCGTGACCGTCACCGAGCCCTGCTGCTTCGGCTCGTATTGCTCGCGGTCAGGCTTGACGTCGACTTTGACAAAGTGCTCCGCCGGCGGCACGACCACTTGCTTCGAATCAGTCGCAAGCACGCGATCGAAAACGGACGATGCCTGGATGAAGAAGTTCGGCTCATGGCGCCGGCCGATTGGAATCTGCACGAGCTTGACCGTGCCGTCGAGATGGAGCACCTGGGTGTCGAGGATCTCGTCGCCTGTTGTCGTCAGCACCACCCATCGTCCGCTCGCCGGGGTGACGATCATGACCGGAGCTGTTTCTCCGATGCGGAACGTCTCCTTGTCGAGCACGATCTCGAGACCGCCGGCGTGATATCCGAGGTCCGTCGCATTCTGAGCGATCCAGACCGAGGTCTCGGCATTCACCACATCGCGAGCGCGGACGGGCCGGTCCGCGGGAGCGGACGGATCGCGATCGGCGCTCGTCCAATGGGCCGTGTAGTAGCCCTCGCGGGCGGGAGTGAAGGTCATCGTCGCCGCGCCCTTGTCGTCGGTGGCGAGCGATGTGCTGAGGATGTTCTCCTCGTGATAGCCGTTGAACTTTCGCGTCCACGGATGGCGGTCCGGCGGGAGCGGAGGCGGAAAGATCACGCTCGTCGCACGTGCGCGCTCGAGATCACGGCCGCTGATCTCGCGGCCCAGCGGATCGATCCAGATCTCCTCCCACCAGCGCCTGACGATCTTCACCGTCCCGGTCGCTCGCACGGGCTGATCGTTCGCATCAGTAGCCTTGAAATCGAGAGTCACCTTTTCGTTCGGCCGGTGCAGGTAGTGCTCGGGATAGGCGACGACGCCGTATCGCTGCTTCGTCACCCGCACGGATCCTTCGCCCCTCACTTCGCGGCGCGAGGCGTCGGTCACGCGCGCTTCGATGCGATACGTCATTTCGCCGCTGTCGCGCGGAGTCTCGATACGCTTGACCGCGCGCCCTTCCGCGTCGGTTTTCAGCGTCTCCCTGCGCAGTTCCGAGCCATAGCCTCTGTAGTACCTCGCCTGGTCGTCGTAGTACCAATCGTATTCACGCCACGGGAACCAATAGCGGACGTAGGGCGCCTGGTAGATCACAGCTTCGACGGTGGCGTTCGCAACCGGGCCGCCGAAGTAGTAGCTGGCTTCGATCGTGGCCTCGACCGTCTCCCCGACGCGATAGAGCTTGCGCTTGCCTTTCTCCTCCGGCGTGCTGACGCTGACGCGAAACTCCGGCAGCTTGTATTCTTCGAGCGAGAAAATCTGCGCGTAGCCGATGCCGGTGTGATCCTTGTCCGTGTTCGTGAAGCGAATCGCGTAGCTGCCAAGAGGCATCGCCGGCGTCACTTCGAGATCTGCCCAGAAACTGCCGAAGGCATTGAGCTGAGCCTCGCCCGAGGCCACCTTCTCGTTGCGCGGACTGACGATCTCATAGGAAATCGTTCGCTTCGCCGGCGTGACCCACTCATCAGCTCGCTGGGTCCTCGCGATGATCTTCCAGTGGACAGTCTCTCCTGGGCGATACGCCGGCCGGTCCGTGAACGCGTAAATCCGCCATAGCCCATCGCCCGAGCTCTGGCGCCCGTTCCACAGGCTTGCGCTCTCCCACGCCTGTTTCGCCGCTCCACTCGACGCGAAGACGATTGTGTTTCCCAGCGTGTCGTTCGTGCCGGCCGGGAAGTCGGCGAGGCCGCTTTCGTTCGCCTCGGCGGTCATTGAGCTGTAGCGCCGCGTGTCTCCGCGCCAATGAAACACGCGGACATGTGCTCCCGCGAGGGGTGCGCCGCTCATGGCATCACAGACATAGACCTGAATTCTGCCCGCCATCGAATGGATCAGGACGTTCGTGCTCGAGACGAGAAACGGCTGTCGCGCGTGGATTTTGCCCGAGGTCGCCTCGGCGATGTACGCACCGGGCTCCAGCCGCGGCGTGATTCGCACACGCTCGCTGCCGGGAACGTGATCACCAAGGTCGTTGGTCTGGATCGTCACTCGGCGTGCAACCGGCCGCCCCTCGTTGTGGACGGTGTTAAACCACTCGGTGGTATCAAGACCATCCATCGCAACGTCCCGCGTCAGATCGACTGGCGTGAACGACAACTCGACCGTCTTCGTGTTCCGCCACGTCAGCAGAATCTCCTGTTCCGATCCCGGCAGGAATGTTGCGCTGCTCACGAGCGAGACCGCCGGCGATGAAATCTCGGTGATCGCGCTCCTGGCCTCGTTGTAGTAGCGGTCCACGCTGGTGAACTCGTTACAGATTCGCTGATACAACTCGAGCGCCTTTGGGTAGTCGAGCTTGAGGCTGGTATCACCATCGTCAAGAACGACGACCGCGCCGCGAACCGAGAGCTGTTGCGCGTACCTGAAGAGCGCATCTGCGTACCACGGCGTCTTCTTTCCCTCGCGGATGACGGCGTCGAGTAGCTCGAGCCCGCGCTCGACGCTGTCCGGCTGCCCCTCGGCCAGCAACTGCTCGGCGAGCAAGAACCGCGCATGCGCGAGGTCGTCCGGCGTCCCAGCGATGGCCACGGCATTCACGAGCACATTGCGCGGAATGCCTTGGGAGTTTCCGGTCCACCATTGATTCGGCCACCCTGGCCGGTTCTCGGTAGCCATGCGCCACACGATCTCGAGATAACGGTGACGCGCCAGCGGAATGTCGTCGCTTCCTTCCCACCAATCGAGCGCCGCAGCGTAGTAATGCTGAGCCTGATCGCGATTGGCATACCGATGCGTCCAGTCGTAGTCGCCGAGGGACTCGTTGGCCTCGGCCCAGATCCGGTCATGATCGTCGCCACTCTTCTTGATTAATTCCTGGAGGGCCGAGACTGCGGCTTGGCGCGCGGTTGCATCGGAGCCGGGGTTGGCGGCGTCAAGGCGCCAAGCTGTGTCAGCAAGGCGGAAGTCTACCCAGCGCCGCTCGTTCGCCGGCAGATCGAGCCGGCTCGCCTGCACGTAGAGCTCGTGCGCCGTCCCGAACGATTTCTCGGCATAGCTCGCCTCGGCGCGCTGCTTGAGCGCGTCGTAATCGGCAACGTTGGCGGACACTCGCGCGGTCCCCTGCTGCGGGAGCGCAGAGGCTAGAAACAAACCGCCACGAATCGGCAGGAGCGTCAGCAGCGCAAGGGCGATCGAAATGAGCGGCACGGTGTCCTCCCGAAAAGGTCGTTCTGTCCGGCATTAGACCAACGCCGGGATGAAAAAGTAACAAGGGAGGTACACGTGGCATTGACATTCTCGACCTGGGCTAGCCCGTCATCCTGAGCCGCGCAGACGGCGAAGGATCTCAAGATGGCAAGCTCTGCGTCTTGAGATCCTTCGGCGCGCTTCACCCCTCCGGGGTTTCGCCGCCTCAGGATGACGGCGCCGCTACACCGGCGACACGTGCTCCTTCGGCTGCGGGTCGCGAACCCAGTCGGGGTCGAAGCCATCGAGCGTGTCGGGTGTGAGCGCGGAGCGATAGATGAGCCGGGCGTCGCCCTTGAGCCGGACGTCGGTCAACTCCTTCCCGGCGCCTGACGGTTGGAGCGTGAACGAGACTTCGAGCTTGATGCCGCTGCGCGTGAGCACCGAGACCGGAGAGCGCACTTTTCCGAAAAGCGCGCTCGAAGCGACCGAAGCCACGACTCCCGAACCGCAGGAAAGCGTTTCTCCTTCGACGCCGCGTTCGTAGGTCCGCACCTCGATGTTGTTCCAGTCGCGAATCACCACGAAGTCGACATTCGCGCCCTGAGGCTGAAGCTCGGGATGGCTTCGGATCGCCTTCCCCAGCGGCTCGATGTCCTGCTTCCAGAGATCGCGCTTGAGAAACAGGACATAGTGCGGCACGCCGACGACGATGAGGCTTCCGTTCACGCTGCTCTGGCCGACGCGCAGAGGACGGTTTGGGAGGTAGCGGTTCGGCGGCGAAAGCGACAGCGTGACCGCCGAACCATCGTCGACCTCCGCGCCGACGGCGCCCGCGCCCGTCTCAATGGTCATCCGCCGCGGGGCGATGACGTTGAGAAACGCGAACCGCGCCGCGCATCGCGTTCCGTTCGCGCAGAACTCCGCGTTCGAGCCGTCGGAGTTGAAGTACCGCATGCGGAACGTTGCGCGGGCGGAAGTCTCGATGAGGATGAGGCCGTCGGCGCCGACCGAGAGGCGGCGTGTGCAGATCTTCCTGGCGAGGCCGGCGGCGTCGGTGATGATGTGGGAACGGTTGTCGATGATGACGAAGTCGTTACCGCCGCCGGCCATCTTCGAGAACGCCGGCGGATCCGGCGCATGGGTGACGCTCTGTCCCAGTGGTTTCATCGGAAATAATCGCTCCGGTGGCCGGTTTGAACCCGGCGTTCCGGCGCGGAACGGGCCGCCATTGTCGCACGCTGAGGGCGATCCCGTAACGTGTCTGCCGGGCTCTGCGTCAGATTCGAGTATGCTCTGCTGCTCGATGGCGGTGGGCGTCCGGCTTCGGAGCGGGCGCCGGAGCCAACGGACCGTGCCCGAATGCCCAACCGACCGCCGCCGGCAGACTCGCATCGACCAGGAGGCCCTCCCTTGAAGCAACTAACCCTCGCCGCGATCATCGCCTGGCTGCTGCTGACGCCGGCATTCGCACAGCAGCCCTCAAAGGCGACGACGCCGCCCGCCGAGTCCAAGCCCGCGGCCGAGATCCCGAAGCTGGTCGAGAGCATCGACGTCCGCATCATCAACGTCGACGTCGTCGTAACCGACAAGAAGGGGAACACCATCACCGGCCTCAAGAGGGAGGACTTTGACGTCTACGAGAACGACGTCCTCAAGCCGATCACGAACTTCTTCGAGGTCGAAGGACGCCGGGCGATCAACGCCGTCACGGAAGTTCCGACGCATGCGCAGCCGGCCCCAGCGGCGGCCGCGCCAGCGGCTACATCGTCCGCCGACACGGTACCGGACAGCCTCAAGCGCCGGATCATTTTCTATATCGACAACCTCTCGCTCGCGCCGTTGAATCGCAACAAAGTCTTCGCGCAGATGAAGGACTTCGCTCGGAACACCATGCGGCCAGGAGACGAGGCGATGATCGCCACGTTCAATCGGAGCATGAAGGTCCGCGTGCCCTTCACCAGGGACGTCACCCAGATCGAGCAGACCCTCGACTCCATCCTCGGTGAGTCGGCCATGGGTGCTTCCAACCGCAGCGAGCGCACCGACGTCGAGAACCGCATCCGCGACACCGATTCGTACGACGAAGCCATCGCCACGGCGCGCACGTACGCATCGTCGGTCGAGCACGACCTCCGCCAGAGCGTCTCATCCATCAACGCCCTCATGTCGACGCTGGCAGGGGTCGAGGGGAAGAAGATCCTCGTGCTCACCAGCGAAGGCTTCCAGATGTCGCCGGGGAAGGAAGTGTTCTACTTCATCGAGGATCTGTCGAGGGAGCGCACGGCCTGGCAGAACGCCGGATCGACCATCATCGAGGGCATGACGTTCGATGCCGCGTCGCTGATCCAGTCGGTGGCCAAGACCGCCAACGCGAACAACATCACGCTCTACACGATTCACGCCGCGGGTCTCGGAGCGGGAAACGAGAACAGCGCCGAAAACGCCCATCCCACGTCGTTCACCGTCAGCCAGGCCGCGATCTCGAACAGCACCGACTCAATGCAGCTCATGGCCGAGATGACCGGCGGCCTGGCCTCGCTCCAGACGAACAACTTCGCCCTGGCGTTCAAGCGCATCCAGCGCGATCTCGACTCGTACTACTCCCTCGGCTATCGCGGCGGGACCGAGCGCGTCGACCGGCAGCGCGCTCTCCAGGTCCGGGTGAAGAACCGCGCGTACGTCGTCCGCGCCCGGCAGACTTTTGTTGAGAAATCGACCTTCGCGGAGATGAACGACCGCGTCATCGCCAATCTCCTCTACAAGACCAAGTCCAACGACCTTCACATCCTGGTCAAGGTGGACACTCCCCAGGCAGCCGACGATCTCTTCAAGGTTCCGGTCGAGATCCAGATCCCGATGGAGTCCCTCGCCCTTCTGCCGCAGGGCAACGACTACGTCGGCGGGTTCGATGTCTACGTCGCCGTGGCGAACAAGGACAACGACATGTCGGACGTGGCTCGCAAGAACCACGAGATCCGTGTGCCCGCCGCCGACTATCCGAAGTTGAAGGGAAAGTTCTACACCTACACCCTCGACCTGTTGATGGAACGCGGACTCAACCGCATCTCGATCGGCGTAGTCGACAACGTCGTCAACACGACCGGCTTCGCGCGAGAGCAGATCATCGCCCAGGATCTAAGGTAAGGCACCTTCACGTGATCTGCGCCAGGAGGACACGACATCCTTCCTCGAATTGGATTGCCAACCGCTCCGCCTTTGCCTACGCAAGTCACAGAAATCCCTCAGCGCCGGCCAGCGCCGCAATGCGACAATCTCGCGGATGCGCATTCTCCTCACGATCCAATACCTCGGGACGCGCTATGCCGGCTGGCAGACTCAGGCCAACGCCGTCGGCGTCCAGCAGATCGTGAGCGAGGCCCTGACTCGGATGTTCGTCACGCCGGTGCGTCTCGAAGGCGCCGGACGCACGGACGCGGGTGTGCATGCACGTGCGCAGCGAGCTCATGCTGACGTGCCGTTCCCGATACCGCCGCGCGGCTTGATCCAGGGACTCAACACGCAGCTCCCCGAGGACATCCGCGTCACCGAAGCCACTGAGGTCGGGACCGACTTTCACGCCCGATTCGCGGCGATTGGCAAGACCTACCTCTACCGCATTTGGAACGACGCGGTGGCAGACGTCTTCAGCAACCCAACACACGAGCACGTCGCGCAGCCGCTCGACGCCGGCGCGATGCAGGATGCGCTGCGACCGCTGCTCGGCCATCACGACTTTCGCGCGTTCACCGTCGCCAGTCCCGAGGTGAGCACGACGTGGCGAACGCTCGAAAAGGCGGACGTTCGTCGCGAAGGAACCGCCGTGATCATCGAGGTTCGTGCCGACGGATACCTGCGATACATGGTCCGACGGATCGCGGGATCGCTGATCGAGGTTGGGCTGAGAAAGCTCGATCGCGACGCGTTGGCCCGATCGCTCGAGCCGTCGTTCGAGGTCGCGCGATGGACGGCGGCAGCGAAGGGGCTGACGCTGTGGGACGTGCATTACCAGTAGGCCGAAATTGAAAAGGTCGGCCACTCCCCACGTCCGCGTCGCGTGCTAAGATCGTCGTCCGCGATGATCGACCTGACGAAGCTCGCCGAGCCAGGCTCAATCGAAGAGACTCTCCTCGAGAAGATCGACTTCGCCCGCCTCCCTCGCCACATCGCCGTGATCATGGACGGCAACGGCCGTTGGGCCAAACAACGCAGCCTGCCGCGAGTCGAAGGGCATCGCGCCGGCATCTCTTCAGTTCGCGAGATCGTGGAGACCGCGGCGAGGCTCGAGCTCGGCGTGATCACGCTCTATGCCTTCTCGGTCGAGAACTGGAAGAGGCCGCGCTACGAAGTGGCGACCCTGATGATGCTCCTCAAGGAGTACCTCCGGAAAGAGCTCGGCACGCTGATGGACAATAACATCCGCTTCGCTACGATCGGGCGCATCGAAGGCCTCGATCCCAGCGTGCAGCGCGAGCTGGCCTATGCGCGAGAGAAGACCGAGAACAACAGCGGGCTGTTGTTCCAGATCGCCCTCAACTACGGCGGGCGCGCCGAGATCATCGACACCGTCAACCGCATCATGGCCCTTCTTCGCGAGAAGGAGATGAGCGACTGCGTGATCGACGAGGACTTCTTCGGCGATCACCTCTACACCGCGAACATCGACGATCCCGATCTTCTGATCCGTACCAGCGGCGAGCTCCGAGTCTCGAATTTCCTCCTTTGGCAGATCGCCTACGCCGAGATCCACGTCACGAAGGTGCTCTGGCCGGACTTCCGCCGCCGTCACCTCTTCGAGGCCATCATCGATTTCCAGGGCCGCGAGCGCCGCTACGGCGGCGTGGATGACTCCGACGCGGCGATGTTCGTCGAGGCCGACGAGCAGCGCGCGTGAGGATGCCCCGCCTATGACCGAGGCAGAGGCCGCGCCCCCGAAGGGAGCGAAGTACACCCGCGAGCTGACCACCGCCGTCGTCGCTCCGCTCACCATCTGGATCATCGGCTGGGCTCATCCGCTGGTCTTCGACGCCACGTTCGCGATGGTCTGCGCCCTCGCCCTCTACGAGTTTCTGCTCCTCGGACGGAGGAAGGGCTACAAGCTCCCGACGACAGTCTGCATCGGCGTCCTGCTCTTCATCCTCGGTACATTTTCGTTCAGCGGCGTACCGATCGAGGTGGGCGTCGTCCTCGCCCTGCTCCTGATCCCAGCGTCGTACGTCCTCGGCAGGGGCAGTCTCGAAGAGGCACTGCCGTCGACCGCCGTCGCCGTCTTCGCCACGCTCTACATCGGCCTGACCGGCGGCTCACTGATCCGCCTTCACAGCGAAGTCCCCAACGGATGGAAGCTGACGTTCTTTCTGCTGATCGTGGTCTGGTTCGGCGATTCCGGCGCTTACTATGCCGGCAGCCGCTTCGGACGCCGCCAGCTCTCGCCGCGCATCAGCCCGCGGAAGACCGTCGAGGGAGCGATCGGCGGTGTCTTCATGTCAATCGTCGGCGCCCTCGCCATTCACTTCACCTTCTTTCGGGAGTTTCCCCTGATCCACAGCGTGATCGCCGGCGTCATCCTGTCGATCACGGGCGTCATCGGCGACCTGGCCGAATCGATGTGGAAGCGATCGGCCGCAGTCAAGGACTCAGGATCGCTGATTCCCGGGCACGGCGGTTTCCTCGACCGCTTCGACTCGATCTTCTTCACCGCTCCGATCCTGAGCGGCTACTGGTTCCTGGTTCAGCACGGATTCAAGGGCTGGTAGCTGGTATACGATACCCGCCTGATATGCGCAAAATCTCGATCCTCGGTTGTACCGGCTCGGTCGGCAGGAGCACGTTGGCTGTCGTCGACGCATTTCCCGGCGACCTCCAGGTCGTCGGCCTCGCTGCGGGTGCGAACCTCGATCTGCTGGTTCGGCAAGTCGAGAAGTACGAACCGGAGATCGTGTCGGTCCGGAGCGCCGTCGACGCACAGAGCCTGAGATCCCGGCTCGGGCAGCGCCGGATCGAGGTCGTGCACGGAGCCGAGGGAGCGTGTGCCGTGGCCGCGCTCGACTCCGCCGGCGCCGTCGTCGCCGCGATCGTCGGTGCCGCCGGGATTCCTCCGGTCTACGCGGCGTTGATGAAGGGAAAGCGCGTCGCCATCGCAAACAAAGAAGTGCTCGTCGCCGCCGGCGACGTCATGACTCGCGCTGCACGGGAGCACGGAGGCGAGATCCTCCCGGTGGACTCCGAGCACAACGCCGTCCATCAGGCCCTCCGCTGCGGCGGGCCGAAGGAAGTCCTGCGCATCATCCTGACCGCGTCCGGCGGCCCCTTCCTTCGGCGCGACCCGGCCACGTTCCACGACATCACGGTCGAGGCCGCGCTCGCTCATCCGACGTGGAAGATGGGAAACAAGATCTCGATCGACTCCGCGACGATGATGAACAAGGGCCTCGAAGTTATCGAAGCCCACCATCTTTTCTCGATGCCCTCGGAGCGGATCGACATCGTCATCCATCCGCAGTCGATCATCCACTCCATGGTCGAGTACGTCGACGGCTCGATCATCGCCCAGCTCTCGACGACCGACATGAAGTTTCCGATCCAATACAGCCTGCTCTACCCGGAGCGGACGCCGGCGCCGTTCGCGCGCCTGGACTTGGCCAAGATCCGCTCGCTCGAGCTCCTCCCGGTCGACCCGGAGCGCTTCCCCGCGGTCGAGCTCGCTTACGCCGCGTGCCGCGCCGGCGGATCGATGCCGGCCGTCCTCAACGCCGCGAACGAGATCGCCGTCGAACGCTTCCTGGCCGGAGAACTTCCGTTCCCTTCGATCGTAGAAATCGTGAGCCGTGTGCTCGACCTGCACGCCGCACGCGTCGCGCCGATCGATTCGCTGGAGGATGCTCTCCACTGGGACGGCTGGGCTCGCAATGAAGCGCGAGGGATCGATGTTGGAAGCAGTGCTCAGTGGTCAGTGGCAGGTGGTCCGAAGCGTGGGCCCGGCATTGGCTGATCTCATCTGACCACCAATCAGCGAACACCGAGGGAAAATGGCCTCTATCGTCGCCAGCAATCTGACCGGCTTCGTCATCGTTCTCGGCCTTCTAATCTTCGTTCATGAAGCCGGACACTTCCTCGTCGCGAAGCTCTTCCGCGTCCGCGTTCTGGTTTTCTCTTTCGGATTCGGGAAGCGCCTCCTCGGGTTCAAGAAAGGCGATACCGACTACCGTGTGTCGCTGATTCCGCTCGGCGGCTACGTCCGTATGGCCGGCGATGTACCCGAGGAGAACAGACCGGCCGATCCGAGCGAGTTCCTCTCGAAGCCGAAGTGGCAGCGCTTCCTGATCCTTCTCGCCGGGCCGTTCATGAATGTCCTCGTTGCGCTCGCGTTCTTCACTCTTCTTGCGATGACCGGCACGCATACGTCGGAAGTGCCGGCGATCCTCGGCGAGGTCGTCGCCGGGAAGCCCGCGGATCGAGCCGGCCTGCGCGTGGGCGACCGGATCACCTTGCTCGACGATGAGAAAATCGAGGCCTTCGACGACCTCCGCCTCACCATCAGCATGCATGCCGGCTCGCCGATTCGAGTCCAGTACGTCCGCGACGGCAAGACGCTGACCACCTTCCTCACGCCGGCGCGCGAGCAAAGCGAGTATGGCTCGGTTGGCAAGGCGGGCATCGCTCCTTTCATCGAGCCCGTGGTCGGCCGCGTGCATCCCGGAACGGCGGCGGCCCGCGCCGGGCTCCACGCCGGGGACAGGATCGTCGAGATCAACGGGAAGGCAACGACGCAACTCTTCGATCTGAGCAAGGTCATCGAAAAAAGCAAGGGCACGGAAGCAGTCAATATCGTGGTCGCGCGCGGCGCAACACGGGTGGCCATGACCCTGCCGCGAAGCCTCGGAACAAACGACGAGGACTACCCGGGGTTCTCGCTGCCGACGAAGTTCCGCCAGCTCGACTTCGTGCCTGCTGTGAGGGACAGCTTCGATCAGAGCGCGAAGATGCTGAAGTACACGTTCATCACCCTGGGCCGCCTGCTGCGCGCCGAGGGGAGCATGAAAGAGCTCAGCGGCCCGATCTCGATCGCCAGGATCTCCGGGGAGATGCTGCGCCGCGGCTGGATGGAAATGGTCGCCTTGATGGCCGCGATCTCGCTGCAGCTCGGGGTGATGAATCTTCTCCCGATCCCGGTTCTCGACGGCGGCCACATCATGGTGCTGTTGGTCGAAGGAGCGGCGCGACGGGAGTTATCGCTCAAGGTCAAGGAACGTATCCAGCAGGTCGGCTTCGCCGTCCTCGCCGCGCTGATGATCGTCGTAATCTACAACGACGTCATCACGAATTTTCTGACGGCGCACAAGGGGTAGAAAACACCGTCATCCTGAGCCGGCGAAGCCCCCGGTAGGGGGCGAAGCGCGGCGAAGGATCTCCTTGCGAGAGCCACGATCCTACCCAAGATGATCCTTCGCCGTCTGCGCGGCTCAGGATGACGCTGTGCTCCTACATCACCACATTCCGCGCCTCGAGCGGCGAGAACTTTGCGATGGCGTCGAAGTCGCGGTCGTTGTGGAGAACCTGAATCCCGTGGCGGATGGCGCACGCGGCGATGAGACAGTCGACGCTCGATCGGATCGTAAAACCGGCCGACCTCCCCGTCCGGTAAAGCTGCGCGGCGTGGACGAAAAGGTCGGCCTCGAGCGGCGCTTCGAGCAGCGGCAGGGCGAACAGGGACGTGTACGCCTTGCGGAACGCATCCTCTCTTCGGAAGCCCTGAAGCACTTCCTGAATGATCGGCAGACAAGTCGCCACTTCGTCGAACGGGACATAGTGCTCGAGCACGAGGCCGTCCGGCCGGAAGACGTCGATCCAGACGCTGGTGTCAACGAGTACCACGCCGCGCCCCTTTCTGGCCTCTCGCTCTCGACGGGCGCTTCGGCTCCGGCGCGGCCGGTGGCGCGGGCGCTCTTCGGATGTCCCCCGAAACCACAGGCAACGGCGGCGGGCTGTCGCGAATCATGCTGCCTTGGGTCATGGGCGCGTACGGCGCAGCGGCGCGGGAATCACGACGCATCGCGGACAGGTCGCCCTCCCAGAGGCCGCTCCCCTGCAGATCGAGAATCTGCCGGGCGCGAATGCGATTGACGAGCTCGCGCAAGGCCCGCTCGACGGCACGCGAGTAGGTGCGCTCGCCGCTGAGCCTCAAGGCGTCTTCGAGGAGCTGTTCGTCAAGCACAAGATTTGTGCGTTTCATGTGTATAATGTGCATCGGTGTGCCCGATTTGTCAAGAGTCCGGCTCGGGATCGCGCAGCTCATTTGGCAGCCCCGATCTCAGGGCAACGATCTCGCGGCATGCATCCCGGCCAGACGGCCGCTTGCCCAGGCCCACTGGAAGTTGAATCCGCCGATGCGGCCGTCGGCATCGAAGATCTCTCCGCAGAGGTACAGCTCGGGCCGCATGCGAGACCGCATCGTCGCGAGATCGATTTCGCTCAGCGGCACGCCGCCCGCGGTGACCTCCGCATAGTCGAAGCCACGGTCGCGCTCAACGGGCAGCACGAGCTCGAGCAGGGCACGGACAAGGCGGCGCCGGCCCTCCTTGGTCAGCTTGGCAAGCGCCGTCTCCGCCCCGAGCCCGGCGGCATTCGCGGCTAGCGCCGCGATCAGCCGCTCGGTCAGGGAGCGGCGAAGGAAGCTGGCGATCGTCGCCCGCGGATTCCGGCGCGCCTCGGCGACGAGAGCAGCATCGAGGCCCTCGATCGTCTCGCACGGAAGAAGGCTCGCGGCGAGCACGACTCCCGCCTGCTCGCGCCGCGCTGCGATCCAGTGGCGGCTCATATCGAGTACGAGTGGACCGCTGAGGCCGAAGTGGGTGAACAGCATCGAGCCGCGCTCGCGGCGAAGAGTGCGTCCGGTCGCGGTTCGCAGGATCAGCTCCGCGTCGAGCGAGATCCCGCTCAGCTTCGTGATCCAGTGGCCGGGCTCGAGAACGAGAGGGACGAGAGCGGGAAACGTCTCCGAGGTCGAGTGACCGAAGGAGCGCACCAGACGGTAACCGAGGCCGTCGCTGCCGGTCTTCGGCACACTGCGGCCTCCTGTGGCGAGCACGACGCGCCTCGCCACCACCGTGTCTCGCGCGGTCGACAGAACGAACGCGTCACCATTCGCGACAATGCTCTCGACGCGCATGCCGGGGCGAACCGCAGCCCCGCATCGCTCCGCCTCGGCGAGCAGCGCGTCGAGGACCGTCCTGGCGTGATCGGTAATCGGAAAGAGCTTGCCGCCCTCCTCCCGCTTGAGCTCGACGCCGAGGGACGCAAAGAATTTGATGGTGTCCTCGACGGAGAACGATCGCAGCACCTTCGCAACGGCGTGGCGATTGCCGTTGAAATCCGCGGCGCTGACCTCATCGTGAGTCACGTTGCAGCGGCCACCGCCGGAAATGAGAATCTTCGCGCCGATTCTCGATGCGCCGTCGAGGGCGATCACTCGCCCCTTTCCCTCGCGCCCCGCAAAGATCGCGGCCATGAGCCCCGCCGCGCCAGCCCCGACGATGGCGATGTCGCAATCCACGCCGGGAGTGTAACCCGTAGTTTGCCATCCACCGTTTCGCCCAATGCGATGGTCGCGTTATGCTGCCGCCTCGAAAAAGACTCATCATGAGGATCTCTTGATGCCGAAACGCCAACTTTTGCGGGCGATCGCTCTCTTCGCGGTCCTCGTTGCACAATCAGCCGTTGCCGCACAGAAGCCGCTCGATGGAGCCGAGCTCCAGCTAGCGCTCAAGAAGCTCACCGTCGTCGGAAGCGCGCTCTACGTCGCCGCCCATCCTGACGACGAGAACACGGCCATGATCTCGTGGCTGGCCAGCGAGCGCCTCTACCGCGCCGGCTACCTGGCCATGACCCGTGGCGACGGCGGTCAGAATCTCATCGGCGACGAGAAGGGCGAGCTCCTCGGCGTGATCCGAACCCAGGAGCTCCTCGCCGCGCGGCGCATCGACAGCGGCGAGCAGTTCTTCACCCGCGCTCTCGACTTCGGCTACTCAAAGACTCCGGCCGAGACCATGACCATCTGGGGCCATGACACGATTCTCGCCGACGTTGTCTGGACGATTCGCCGCTTCCAGCCGGATGTGATCATCACCCGCTTCCCGACCACCGGCGAGGGTGGCCACGGCCATCACACAGCCTCAGCGATTCTCGCGGTGGAAGCCTTCACCGCCGCGGCAGACGCCACCAAGTTTCCCGAGCAGCTCAAGTACGTCAATGTCTGGAAACCGCAGCGACTGTTCTGGAATCGCTTCTCGTTTCAGCCGATCAAGCCCGACGATCCCTCCGTCGCCAAGTCGCTGCGCATCGATCTCGGGGCGTTCAACCCGCTCCTCGGCCGCGCTTACACGGAGATTGCCGCCGAGAGCCGCTCCCAGCACAAGAGCCAGGGCTTCGGCTCCGCCGAGCGCCGAGGAAGCGTGCTCAACTACTTCGACCTCATCGCCGGCGATCCGGCACAGAAGGATTTGTTCGAGGGCTTGAACACGACATGGTCGCGCTATCCCGGCGGCGAAAAGGTCGGCGCCATTCTGCAGCAGGCCTCTGACTCCTTCGATCCCAAGAACCCATCGAAGACCATCCCTGTGCTGCTTCAGGCGTGGGAGGCGATGGACCGCCTCGGAGCATCCGATGCTTGGTCGCCTCGCGTCAATCCGTGGATCGAGGTCAAACGCGGCGAGCTGCTCGAAGCGATTCGCGGCTGCGCCGGTCTGGCCATCGATGTCAGCGCCGGCGATTCATCCGCGGTTCCAGGCGCCGAGATCCCGGTCACGGTCACCGTCGTCAATCGCTCCGACTACCCGTTCGTGCTGCAAGCCGTGGCCTCTCCGTACGCGAATCCGGGCATCGGAGTCGGCAAGCCGCTGAAAAACAACGAGCCCATCAGGACCGAGATCAAAATCAAGGTCCCGGCGGACGCGGAGGTCTCGCAGCCGTACTGGCTTCGCGCACCGATGACCAAGGGAGCTTTCCAGGTAGGCGACCAGCGGCTCATCGGGCTGCCCTCGAATCCGGCGTCGATTCCGATCGTGGTCACACTCGACGACGGCCTGCTCCATTCGCTGTTCTTCACCGTGCCGGCGGTGTTCCGCTGGACCGATCCGGTAAAAGGAGAGCAGACCCGCCCGGTCGACGTCGTTCCCGAGGTCGTCGCCAACGTGAAGGAGAAGGTGCTGCTCTTCCCCGATGCGAAGGCAAGGACCGTCGAGGTCGCTCTCCGGAGCTTCGCGGGCGCGACGAGCGCGACGCTGCGCCTGACTGTCCCGGCAGGATGGAAAGTCGAGCCGGCCGCGGTACCGATTGTGTTCCAGTCGAAAGGCGACGAGGCGAAGACTCAATTCACGATCACGCCGCCGGCCGGCGCATCGACCGGCACCGCACGCGCCGAAGTGGAGCTACCGGGCGGAAAGAAAGTCTCGACGAGCCTGACCGAGATCGACTATCCGCACATCCCCGCGCAACGAGTGTTCAGCGAGGCCGTAGCCAAGCTCGTTCGGCTCGACATCAAGAAGAAGGGGACGAAGATCGGCTACATCATGGGACCGGGCGACGACGTACCCGACGCACTTCGTCAGATCGGGTATGAAGTTGCGCTTCTCAGCGACTCCGATCTCGACCAGGGCGATTTCGCTCAGTACGACGCCATCGTCACCGGCGTCCGCGCCTACAACACGCGCAAGCGCCTCAAGGCGGACCAGCCGAAGCTGATGCAGTACGTCGAGAACGGCGGGACCTTGGTCGTGCAGTACAACACCACCGATCAGCTCGCCGTCAGCGCCCAAGGTCCGTATCCTTTCAAGATCACTCGCGATCGGGTCACGGGCGAAGAGGCGCCGGTTCGATTCGTCAGGCCGAAACATCCTCTGCTCAACACCCCCAACACGATCGCGGCAGCCGACTTCGACGGCTGGGTTCAGGAGCGCGGTCTCTATTTCACCGGCGACGCGGATCCGCGATACGACACGATCCTGGCGTGCAACGATCCCGGCGAGAGCGAGAAGGAGGGCGGCGAGCTCTTCGCCCGCTACGGCAAGGGCGTGTTCGTTTACACGAGCTACGCGTGGTTCCGTCAACTCCCGGCCGGCGTGCCGGGCGCCTACAAGCTCTTCGCGAATCTCGTGTCAGCCGGCAGGTAATACTCGAATCGGCACGAAAGTGACAGAACGTTTTCGGGATTGAAACCCGAAGCCGAGGCGAGGCGTGCGAGAGTGCTCGGCCAAGTAAAGCCAATGTTGAATGTTGAATTGTGAATGTTGAACGTTGAATTGAGTTGCGGCGAGCACCACGTGTCATCCTGAGCCGCACAAACGGCGAAGGATCACTTGGCAGGATCGTGGCGCTTGCCAGGGAGATCCTTCGCGAGCGGCCTGGATCGAAGGGCATGTCCAATTCAACATTCAACATTCACAATTCAACATTCAACATTGGGAATTCAAAGGGTTGCCCCGCGCATGTCAGACCAACAGAACGATGACGATCTTCCCCCGGTCGGCCGCTCCTGGCGAAACCTCTATCTCGCCGTGCTCGTCAACCTGGCTGTGCTGATCGTCCTCTTCTACGCGTTTACTAAGGCATTTCAGTGAGCAAGTTCGACTGGGTCGTACTGGTGGCGACGCTGGCGTTCATCGTCGCTTACGGCGTCTGGAAGGGTCGCCGGCAGAGAGACCTCCATGCCTACATCCACGCAGGCCGGCAGATGCAGTGGTACACAATCGCTCTGTCCATTATGGCCACGCAGGCCAGCGCCATCACGTTTCTTTCCACCCCCGGCCAGGCATATACCGATGGCATGCGCTTCGTGCAGTTCTACCTCGGCCTTCCGGTGGCGATGGTCATCCTTTCCATCACAGCCGTCCCTCTCTATCATCGTCTCAAGGTCTATACCGCTTACGAGTATCTGGAAGGCCGGTTCGGCGTCGGCACGCGCACGCTTACAGCGACCCTTTTTCTGATCCAGCGCGGCCTCTCGACGGGCATCACGATCTACGCACCGTCACTCATCCTTTCGGTATTGCTCGGCTGGAACATCTACGTGACGAATCTCGTGATCGGCCTGCTGGTCATCGCTTACACCACGACCGGCGGCACAAAGGCCGTTAGCTGGACGCACATGCACCAGATGATCATCATCCTTGGCGGGATGGCGGTGGCGCTTATTGTAGCGATTCGCTCGTTGCCCTCCGGCATCACGTTTCTCGACGCAGTACACGTCGCCGGACGCCTTGGCCGGCTCAATGCCGTCGATTTCTCGTTCGACCTCACGACTAATTACACCTTCTGGTCCGGCCTGATCGGCGGGTGTTTCCTGGCGCTTTCCTACTTCGGCACCGACCAGTCGCAAGTGCAGCGGTATCTCACTGGCGAAACGACCGCCCAAAGCCGCCTCGGCCTGTTGTTCAATGGCCTCGTCAAGGTGCCGATGCAATTCTTCATTCTCTTCGTCGGCGCGATGGTTTTCGTCTTCTATCAATTCGTCACGCCGCCACTGGTCTTCAATACCGTGGAGCGAATGAAGATCCAGCACAGCCGTTTCGCGCCGGACTATGCGCGGCTGGAAGCGGCTCACCAGCAGAACGCAACCGCGAAGCAGGCTGAGGTTCACACGCTCGTCGCGGCAATGCGCACGAATGACGCCGCTCGGATCGCCTCCGCGACCGATGCCGTGCGCGGCGCCCAGGAACGAGAAACCGCCACACGCAAACTGACCGCCGACCTTCTCAAGACGAACGATCCGAAAGCCGACACCACGGAAACGAACTACGTCTTTCTCACGTTTGTAATCCGCTTCCTGCCGGCCGGCCTTGTCGGTCTCGTCTTGGCGGCGATCTTCTGCGCCTCGATGTCGTCGACCGCGTCAGGCCTCAACTCGCTGGCTTCGACATCCGTCGTCGATCTCTATCGCCGTTTCGTAGCTCCGAATGCCAGCGAGCACGAGTACATTCGCGTCAGCCGGGCCATGTCACTTCTGTGGGGACTTTTCGCCATCGGATTCGCCGAGTTCGCGAATCGCCTCGGCTCGCTGATCGAGGCCGTCAATAAGCTCGGATCGCTCTTCTATGGCACGATCCTCGGGATCTTCCTCCTCGCGTTCTATGTCAAGGAGGTCGGCGGCACAGCGGCGTTCATCGGCGCGATTGTCGGCGAGGCCGCCGTCGTCTGGTGCTCGCTCTTCACAAACCTCGGCTATCTCTGGTGGAACGTCATCGGCTGTGTCGTCGGGATCGCTGCCGCCATCGTCGTCGAGAAGATGCTGCCGGCAAGGGAGGCGGAAGTGGAGATCGCCACGTAACCGTCATCCTGAGCCGCGTAGACGGCGAAGGATCTTCTTGGACAAATCGAGATTCTCGCAAGGAGATCCTTCGCCGCGCTCTACCCCTCCGGGGTGCCGCCGGCTCAGGATGACACAGCAGCGCCCGCTCCTATTTCTTCCACTGTGCTACGCTCTTCTTGATCTCCGAGGCTACTTCGCCGTCCTTGGGCTCAGCCTTTGCAATTGCCTTCTCCGCGGACGCAACCGCTGCGGCCTTGTCGCCTGATTTCGCTTGTACCTGCGCCTTCAGCCAGAGGTTGCTGATGTTCTCGTTGATCTTGATCGACTGATCGAGCCACTTGGCAGCGTCGTCTGTGCTCACTTTGTTGTCATAGGCGAAGCGCGCGCCATTCATCAACACGCGCCAATCGTCAGGCTTGGCCGCCTCGATCGCGGCGTGAATGTTGGCCATGGCTTTCGCCGTGGTGTTGGTGCCGACTGTGAACGGGACCGCCAGGTTCTCCCATCGAATGACCACCTTCGCCGAGTCGGTGGAGACCTCGGGGAATTCGAACGTCAGCCATTCGCGAAACTCCGCCTTCTCCGGCTTGGCCGTCACGCGCAATGCGTCTTTGGCCTTGTCGTAGCTATAAGAGCCCCACTGCTTGTCGTCCGTATTGATGATGATGGTCCAGGTGTCCTTTCCCGGGATGGTATGGAGGCTGTAGCTTCCCTTCGGCAACGGCTGGCCGTTGATCGTTACGTCGTCGCTGAAGACGATTTGCGTGGCTTCATTTGCGCCAGTCCGCCACACTTGGTCATACGGCACGAGCCCGCCCCAGATCTGGCGCGCCTTCACGCCGGGGCGGCTGTAGGTAATCGTGACGTCGGTCAAGCCGATGGTCTGCGAGACCGTCGCGTGCTGACTCGGGCGAGGCAGCTTGAGCTGGGCGAACGACGGGATCGCTGCCAGCAAGGCCGCCAGCATGATCAAGGACACAAGAACGCGTTTCGAATGCATATCGGGATCTCCTTCTCGAGGCCGCGCGCCTTCACGCCGGCTGCCTCGGTTTCTGTCGTGAGAGTGACGTTATGGCCGCACGGAGCGGCGTTGCGGGGCGCGATGGTAACAAAAAGGGCGATAGAGGAGTGAAGTCCAGATGAAAAACTCCGGTGTCACTGTGGGACGGCGAGCTCCGGACGCGACACCAGCGTTTCCATTCGTCATCATTCGCCAACCGGAGACGCCGGCGCTTGCGGCGCTTGACATCCCGTACTATATGAATGAGCATTCATTCAGCATGGCTCGCAACGGTTCGACAACCACAACCACCACAACCGAAGCCCCCACCCGAACCGGGTCGAAGCGCGAGCGCATCCTCCGCGCCGCCATCGACGTCTTCGCCCGCAACGGGTACTTCAACGCCAAGGTCTCGGAGATCGCCAAGACCGCCGGCGTCGCCGACGGAACGATCTACCTCTACTTCGACGGGAAGGAAGACCTGCTGATCACGATCTTCCGCGAGCACACGCGCAGTTACCTGCAGTCGCTGGAGCGCGAGATCGCCAACGTCCGCCGTCCCGAGGATCGCATTCGCTGCGCCATCCGCCACCACCTCGAGGCGCTCGGCCGCGATCGCGCGCTGGCCGTCGTCTCACAGGTCGAGTTGCGCCACAGCCTCAAGTTCATGAGCCTCCTGTCGCAGGAGGAGGTCGCCGACTACCTCCAGATGATCCGAAAGGTCGTCGAGCAAGGGCAGGCGTCCGGCGTCTTCAGGCGCACTCTTCATCCGCAGCTCGTGGCCAAGTCCGTCTTCGGAATCCTCGACGAGATGGTCACCTCGTGGATCCTCTCCGAAAAGGAATACAACCTCGCCGATCACGCGGACCAGATCGCCGACTTCGTCCTCACAGGCCTGTTGTAAGCCGGCAGCGCACAAGTGTCATCCTGAGCGAGAGGTCGGCGGTCTTGAGAGAAATGACCGAGGTGTCATCC
>DASQGS010000053.1:0-5751 GCA_035632455.1 Thermoanaerobaculia bacterium
CGGCGCGCCGCGCGGCTCCATCGCGACTTCGGCAGTTTGTCGCGGCGGCGCGGCAAATCGAGCTCGAGCGGAGCGAGGGCGCTGCCGCACTTCGTCTGATTCGGGACACGCCGCCGGACGATCGGCTCGGTCTCGCCGATCGCGCGGAGTTGCAGACGATCGGGGTGGTGGATGCCATCGCCGCCGAGGCGCGAGAGCGCCTCGACAGGGACAAGCCGCTCGATGCCCTCGGCCTCGCGGTACTGGCAACGGACATCGGCGGCCGGCTTGCGCCCGATGTCTATCCGGCCGTCATCCTCGCTCAGGCTCGCGCCAATGCCTGGAGGGAGCGAGCAAACGCGCTTCGGTTTCTCGGCCGATACGACGAAGCGCGCTCGGCGGTGGCAAGCGCGGCGGCGTTTCTCGAAGGCTTCGGCGCCGTGGCCCATGATCGCGCGGTCATCGCGCTTGTGGAAGCGATGATCCTGCGCAATCTCGGTCAGACCGACGAGGCCTTGGCCATCGTGGGCCGTACACGTCAGGTGTTCGCCGACCATGGCGACAGCAAGCGCGAGCTCTATTGCGGCATGATCGAGGCCATGGCCCTCTTCACGGACGGACGCTATCGCGAGTCCCGGCTCTGCAACGAACAACTCCTCGCCGTCGCAATGGCTTCCGGCGATCTCGAGTCGGCTGCGCGATTGCACAACAACCTGGCGCTCTGCGCCGTCGAGCTCGGCGAGGTAAGTATCGCGAACATCCACTTCTCCGAGGCCATCGCACGGTTCAACGAGATCGGGATGAATGTCGAGGCGATCCGCTCGCAGACTAGCGCGGGCAGCCTGCTCTTGGAGCGAGGACATGTGGCGCGAGGTCTGGCGATGCTCCGCGATGCGCGGCGCCGGTTCAGCGCCTGCGGCATGGTCGAGGAGGCAGGACTCGCCGGCCTCGACGTGGTCGGCGCCCTCATTGTCAGCGGCAAGGCGGACGAAGCCCGCCGCCTCGCCCGCACGATTCTCAATGAGTTCACGGTCGCGCGGTTGAACCGACGTGGAATCGAGGCGCTCGCGTATCTTCGCGATGCCCTCGATGCGGAGCAGACCTCTCCTGCGGCGGTCGATCACGTACGGCGATTCATCGAGAGCCTTCGCATCGAGCCCGACCGCGAATTCGTTGCCATGTAACTTTGGAGTGCGGCGGCGAGCCGCCGCAGTCCAAAGGGCTCTGGCCGAACTTTGAAAGTTCGGCCACAATACGCCGCCATGAGCGCGGCCATCACTGAGACCACCCTCCCCTTTCCGCTGATTCGCCGAGGAAAGGTCCGCGATGTCTACGACCTCGGCGATGCATTCCTCTTCGTCGCCACCGATCGCATCTCCGCGTTCGACGTCGTCCTATCGCCGGGAATCCCCGATAAGGGCAGCATCCTGAACCAACTCTCGATCTTCTGGTTCCGCCACTTCGCGTCGATCGAGAACCATCTGCTGGAGACCGATCTGGAGCGCTTCCCGAAGGAAGTGCGAGCATTCCCCGAGCTTCGCGGGCGCAGCGTGCTGGTCAAGAAGTGCGAGGTCGTGCCGGTCGAGTGCGTGGCTCGCGGCTACCTCGTCGGCTCCGGCCTCAAGGAGTATCGCGAGACCGGCGAGGTCTGTGGCATCCGGCTCGAGCCCGGACTGACGACGGCGAGCCGTCTGCACGAGCCGATCTTCACTCCCGCGACAAAGGAAGAGACCGGCCACGATCAGAACATCTCGTTCGAGCGCATGATCGGGCTCGTTGGGGCGACGCTCGCGGGGAGCCTTCGCGATCTGACGCTCAGCATCTACTCGCAGGCCGCGCAGTACGCGGCGTCGCGCGGCATCATCATCGCCGACACCAAGTTCGAGTTCGGCCTGCGCGACGGCCGCATCATCTGGATCGACGAGGCGCTGACGCCCGACTCGTCCCGCTTCTGGCCCGCGGATCAATACAGCGTGGGACAGAACCCGCCGTCATACGACAAACAGTTCGTCCGCGACTGGCTGGAGTCGACCGGCTGGAACAAGGAACCGCCGGCCCCTCGGTTGCCGGACGACGTCGTGGCGAAGACGCGCGAAAAGTACTTGGAGGCCTACCGGCAGATTACGGGGGCGGAGCTGGGGGCCGTTTGAATGCTTAATGTTGAATGTTGAATTGGACGAGGGCGCAGTCGCTTGAATCTTTCGCCCAATTCAACATTCAACATTGAACATTCAACATTTGCCTTTCGACCCGTGCTCGACCTTCACCTTTGTGTGAATCCCGCCTCGCACGAAGAAGTCGCCCTCGACATAGAGATAACGCGGCTTAAGGGCATCGATGATGTCATCCGCGATCCGGTTCGTCACGGCCTCGTGAAACGCCCCCTCATTGCGATACGACCAGAGATAGAGCTTGAGCGACTTCAGCTCTACGCACATGCGATCGGGGACATAGCGGATGCGGATCGTGGCGAAGTCCGGCTGGCCGGTCATCGGGCAGAGGCACGTGAATTCCGGCGCCTCGAGCTCGATGGTGTAATCGCGCTCCGGATTGGGATTCGGGAACGTATCCAATGCGCGAGATGGCGATGTCGTCATTGAACAGTCATCTCTTCACGCCCGGCACCGCCTGCTGTGTTGCCATCAGCTTCTGATTCAGCTCCTTGATCCGCTCCTGGAGCTGGGCGATCTTGGCCTGGGCGTCGGCGCGCAGGCGCTCGGCGTCGGCGCGGACGCGGGCGATCTCCTCGTCCTTGGCGGAGAATCCGGTCTGCTGCTGGGCCAGTTGCTGCGTGCGCCACTCGATATCGTGGCGCAGGTTCTCGATCTCTTCTTCCTTGTCCGCCAGGCGCTGGCGCCATTGAACATCCTGCTCCTCGTACAGGCGCTTGATGTCCATCAACTCTGTGATCTGCGAGAAATCCGAATAGCTCGGAGCCATGTCTCCCCCCTGGCGCACGCGCTCCTCGATCTGAGGGAAGAGCTTGCGCAGCTTGAGCGACAGGTCGTCGGGATCGCTCGCCAGCTCCATCGCGTCCTTGTAAGAGATCCTCTGGTGAACAAGCAGGGCGATGAGCGATTGGTTCATCGACTGCATACGATAGTGACCCACCGAGCCTTCCATCTCATCGAGGATGTCCTTCGTGTGTCCGTCCTCGATCAACTTGGCGATGCGCGGCGAGTTCTTCAGTACTTCCACCGCCGCGGTTTGCTTCCCCTCCGCGGTCTTGATGAGCTTGAGGGAGATGATTCCTCGCAAGACCAGCGAGAACTGCGAGCGGATCTGCTTATGCTGATCAGGAGGAAATGCGTCGATGACGCGGTCGATGGTCTGCGCGGCGTTGTTCGTGTGCAGCGTCGAGAACACGAGGTGTCCGGTCTCGGCGGCGGTGAGCACGGTCTCCATCGTCTCCACGTCGCGCATCTCGCCGACCATGATCACGTCCGGGTCCTGACGCATGGCATTGCGCAGCGCTTCTTTGAAGTTCGGCGTGTCCGTGCCGACCTCGCGTTGGGAGATCGCGGCCACTCGGTCGATGAAGAGAAACTCCATCGGATCTTCGATGGTCACGATGTGCAGCGGCTCGTGCTCGGAAATCTCCGAGATCATCGCCGCCAGGGTCGTCGACTTGCCGGAGCCGGTCGGGCCGGTGACGAGAACCAGGCCGTCCGGGATTTGGGTGAGCTCGCGGATGGCGACGGGCAGCTCGAGCTCGTCGATCCCGAGGACCTGGATCGGGATCCGGCGAAAGACCGCGCCGACCGTGCCGCGCTGCATGTAGAGGTTGGCGCGGAAACGGGCCACGCCGGCGACGCCGTAGCCGATATCGACAGACTGGAACTGGTCGAACTTGTCCTTCTGCGCCGTGGAGAGGATCGGCAGGAGCATCCGCTTCAGATCGTCCGGCGTGAGGGGGCCGGTGCCGACGGGCACGAGCTTGCCCTGCACGCGGATCAGAGGAGGGCGGCCGGGCTTCAAATGAAGATCGGAGGCCTTCTGCTTCGCCATGTGGACCAGCAGATCGTTCAGCCCGATTGCAACGCGCTGCTCGCCGGCCGGGGCCTGGCTCGAAGTGGGCGCAGCCTGATTCGACGGGGGCGCGGCTTGATTAGGGGCGGACATTCGAGCGGGCATTATATCGAGGAGAAGGGCGCGCTGTGCGACCTATGTCACAAGTGCACCCTCGGCGGGCTCCAAAGCTCGCATATTCGGCCGTCCAATCGCAGGGCCCAGCAGCGCTGGGCCGCTGAAGTTTGGACACTTTGAATTTCAGTTGATCGAGCCAACGAAAAAGCTCTCTCCCGGGACAGGCGGCGCGAAGCGCCCGACGCGCGCAATCAGAATGACGGCGAGCTCACGCTAAACAAGAAACCAAGGCTCGTGTCAGAGTTTCGATGTCTTGCGTGAACATCCTGCCAAGTCCCATGGCCGGACTTACAAAGTCCGGCCACGGGGGGTCACTGAATCAGTTCATGTCCTGTCCGGCTTCGAGTTTCTTGACTGCCGCCTCGAGCGCCTTCCGGTTCGCGTCATCGGGTGCCTCTTTCACCGCCAGGTTCGCGTACTTGAGCGCCTCTTTGTAGTGGCCGAGCGCGGAGTGGCCGCGCGCGAGGCCGACGTTCACCGGCCATTCGTTCGGATGCATCTTGGCGTTCAACTCCCAGATCCGGAACGCTTCGCTCTTGTCGCCCTTCGTCAGCAGCATGCGGGCGTACTGGTGAAGCTCCGTCGGCGTGGCTCTCGGAAGATTGAGAGCCTTCTCCCGGGTCTTCTTCGAATCGGCGTCGAGCGCATTCGCGGCCTGAAGATCGGCCAGGGTCATGAGGCTCGTGAAGTTCTCCTGTCCGACGAAGGTGGCATTGACCGCAGCCTGCGCCCACTTCAATCCCTCGGCCAGATCAGTCTTGTTGTCGAGCGCATAGCGCGCGGCGGTATTGTAGTTCTGCCAGTCGAAGCCCTTCGCGTTCTTCAGCTCGTTCCGCATCTCGGCGACGTAGAGGGCGCTCATGTTGTCGACCGAGATCGTGAGGGGTATCTGGAGGTCCTCCCACTTCATGGCCACTGTGGCCTTATCCAGGTTGCGCTCCGGAAACTCATAGGTCAGCCACTCGTGATAGTCGCTCTTCTGCGGTTTGACCTTCACGCGGAGCGCGTCGTCGGCCTGGTCGTAGAAGAAACTACCCCAGGAGGTATGGTTCTTGGAGAAGATCACCGTCCACTCGTTAGGGTCGGCGATCATAAAGAGACCATAAGAACCTGCGGGCAATGGCTGCCCGTCAACCTTCACGTCATGGGACACGGTGAAGACGGTGTTCTCATTCGCACCGGCGCGCCATGGGCACTGTTTGCAGGTACCGAAACCGAGGTCAGTCAGGCCGTAGGCAACGAGCGTGCCCCAGATCTTGCCGCGGCGATCCTCGCCGGTTCGCGGCTGGTGGACCTTAGGGCTGTTGTAGTCGATCGTAACCTTGACAAGGCCGAGGTATTGCGTGACTGACGCCTTCTGATTTCCGCCGTCGGGCGGACGCGAGATTTGGGCGATTGCGGAGCCGCTTACGAAGAGCGCGACAATGAGTGCTGCCAGACTCGATTTCAGAGATCGACCCATAATGCTTCCTCCTTTGCGCAGTGCGAGACCGTGGGATCATAGGACGCACCGGAAGGCAGTGGGTCAGCGAACTGCAACGTTTCGCGTGCGAATCCGTGAGCGAATATGATCGTGTCATCCTGAGCCGGCGGTACCCGGAGGGGTAGAGCGCGGCGAAGGATCTT
>DASQGS010000054.1:0-7977 GCA_035632455.1 Thermoanaerobaculia bacterium
ATGACGTCGTCGACTTCGCCGCCGCGGCGCGCGAAGGGCGCCAGGTGTCGGAGGATTACAAACTGGCATCGCCCGATGTCGCGCACTGGGATTTCACCGCCGATGAGAAGGGGACGACCGCGCTGGAGACGTTTTCGTTCCGTTTTCCCAAGCGGCTCGAAGCGGCTCCCGGCCGGCTAAGCGCGGTCCTCAGCTTCCTGACCCGCTACCGGGTGATTTGCCCGCCCGGATCCGCGAAGTTGTGCCGGTCGTTCGAGAAGTCAGGCGACTTCGGGACGCCGCTCCGAGGCGACGTACCGCAGGTCGTGGTGCGTTGTCTGGTGATCACGGCAGGGCCGGCCGGCCACGGCTTCTTCATCGGGGTGAATAGCGACTGCGGTGGATTCGAGGGAAAGAACTACCGTACGGTCCCCAGCCATCAATGACCAAGGTGGGCGAGAATACCGAGGTGGGTGAAGTTATTGAGGCCTCAGCGCTCCCGCCCGGCGCCGATCGCTCGCGGCGCCCGCCGTGATCAGCGCGGGTGCGCGGCCCAGCGCTGCTGGGCCCTACGATGTCCGTCGAGAATGTCCAAACTCCAGCGCGTCTACGGCGTTACTTTCCCTGTGGCCGGAGAACGCGTCCCGCCTCCACCTTCCCCAACAGCCTGAGCATCCCGTCCAGAATCGTGAGCGGATGCGGCGGACATCCCGGTATGTAGAGGTCGATCGGCACAATGCTCCCGGCGCCGTTGTGTTGTTCCGGATGTCCGGCGTAGATGCCGCCGGAGATGGCGCAAGCCCCGATGGCGATGACGATCTTGGGCTCCGGGATGGCGTCGTAGGTCTTCTTCAGCGCGAGGCGCATGTTTTCGGTGACCGGGCCCATGATGATGAGGCCGTCGGCGTGGCGGGGCGAGGCGACGTATTGGATGCCGAAACGGCCGATGTCCCAGCCGATTGTGCTGAGGACGTTGACGTCGGCAGCGCAGCCGTTGCAGTCGCCGGCGCTGACGACGCGGAGCTTCAGGGAGCGGCCGAAGAGGCGGCGGAGCTTGGCGTCGAGGGCATCCGCGAGCTTGCGCTCTTCGCCGGCTTTGGCTTGTAGATCGTCGCGATTGCGTACCGCCAGCCGATAGTCGTCTGTGAATGCAATCGCGCCTTCGGGGCACGCGGCCTCGCATTCGGGGCAGAAGATGCAGCGGCCGAGATCGATTTGAAGGCCGGCGCCGAGGCCTGTGATCGCGTCCGTCGGGCAGGCGTCGACGCACTCGCGGCAGCCGTCCGGACAGCGCGACGGGTCGATCTTTGGAGCGCCGCGATAATGCGCCGGAAGCGCCGGAAGCGCCGGCGGCGCCGCGTCCGGATACCGCATGGTCCGATGCCCCTGCCGTGCTCGTGCGATCAGTGCTTTCAGCATCGAACCCTCGGGAAAGCGGAAACCAGAAACCAGAAACAGAAACTAGAAACCAGAAACCAGAAACCAGAAATGCATTTGTGGCAGCGACGGGTCGTATGTTCCATTTCTGGGTTCTGCTTTCTGGTTTCTAGTTTCTGGTTTCTAGTTTCTGGTTTCTGGTTTCTGGTTTCTGGTTTCTGGTTTCTCATAAGTCGTGTCCGCAGTAAGACAAATTGAAGCTCTTATTGCACAGCGGGAAGTCGGAGATCTCGCCGTTGCGCAGGGCGAGGGCGAGACCGAACCAGTTGTGAAACGAGGGGTCGGTGATCTTGTAGCGGGCGAAGCGGCCGGCGGCGTCGGTTACGGCGACGTGGCAGATCTCGCCGCGCCATCCTTCCGTGAGCGAGGCCACGATCGAGTCCGGCGCGAGCGGCCGGGGCGCGGGTGTGCGAATGGGCGATGCCGGCAGGGCCTTGAGCTGGTCTCTTACGAAATCCGACGAGCGCTGGATCTCGAGCCAGCGGACGAAGGCTCGCGAGTTGACGTCGCCGTAGTGCGCGGTCATGACCGGGATGTGGACGAAGCGGAAGATACCGGACGGAAAGTCGTGGCGCACGTCGATGCTGCGGCCGCAGGCGCGAGCGGCGACACCGACCATTCCGATCTCGTTGCAGGCGTCCGCCTCGACGACGCCGGTGCTCTCGAACCGCTCCATCACCGTGGGAGTCGACCAGAGGAGATCGACCGCGGCGACGGCATCGCGCGTCGCGGCCGCGAGGCGCCCGGCGATGTCGCCCACTCGATCCGCTGGAAGGTCGAACTGCACGCCGCCCGGGCGCACGAAGCCGCGGCCGAACCGCGAGCCGCAGAGCTCGGCGGTGAGATTGAGGTAGTCCCCGCGGATGCGGCCGCAGAACGCGGCGGTGGGGAGGTAGGCAACGTCTCCGCTGAGCGCGCCGAGGTCGCCGGTGTGGTTCGCGAGGCGCTCGAGCTCGAGCGCGATCCCGCGCAGCACGTGCGCGCGCGCCGGCGGCTTCGTCCCGGTCAGCGCTTCGACGGCCTGGCAATAGGCAAGCGCGTGCCCGATCGTGGTGTCGCCGGCCGCGGTCTCCATGAAGTGGATCGACTTTTTGCTCGGCCCGCCGAGGAGCGCGCGCTCGATCCCGCGATGCTGGTAACCGAGCGCGATCTCGAGGTGGAAGACATGCTCGCCGTGGCATTGGAAGCGGAAGTGGCCGGGCTCGATGACGCCGGCATGGACCGGTCCGACCGCGACTTCGTGGACCTCGTCGCCCTCGACGCGGAAGAAATTTGTGACGCCGGGGACCGGCTCGCTGAAGACGAAATGGTCCGTCCGCCACGAGGAGTGAAAGCGAACAGGCTTGAGCCAGGGATGGCCGACGGGCTCGACGCCGTATTGTTCCGCGATCTCGCGCTCGAAGAGCTGGACCTGCGGACACTCCGAGGCGAGAGATTCGAAACGATCGCCGGCGAGCCGCGTGCGCACGAATCCGAGCTGGCTCGTCGCGTCATCCGCAATGACCGCAATCAGCTCGATGCTTCCGTCGACTTCGCGAGCAAAGAACGAGGAGATTCGAAGCTCGTCGATCAACGCGGCATCGAGCACAACGCTTCGGAACGCGGCCTCGGGGAGGAGCGGCACGTCCGCGAGTGGCGCCGGTTCGGCGTTGCGCCGGGCGAGGAGACGTTCGTTCATCTCATGATCCTCCGAGGAGATGCGCCGCTGCATGGAGGATCTCGGAGACCCATCGCGGAATCCACGTGCCCATCACCAGCACGAGCGCGAGGCTGGCGAAGATCGGCACGGTCTTGAACGGCGATTCCCGGAAACTGCGCCCCTCGGCGTCCTCGGGCGGAACGCCCTGGACGACCGCGAGCACCGTGCTCCCCATGCCGATGAAGATGACCGCGAGCAGGATGAGGTAGAGCGCGCCGACGACGTAACGCCGGTCATCCATTGCGGCCGTGAGCACCGAGAGCTCGCTGACGAAGGGACCGAACGGCGGCGATCCGGTGATGGCGAAGAATCCGGCCAGGAAGAGCCCGGCCGATACCGGCAAGCGCCGCAAGGCGCCGGTCACGTCCTCCAAGCGCTTGCTCTTGAATGCGCGATGGATGTTTCCCGCGGCGAGGAAGAGCACGCCCTTCGTCAGGGCGTTGTTGATGACGTGGAGAAGCGCGGCGAAGATGCCTGCCCCGCCGATACCGATGCCAAGCACGAGAATGCCCATGTGCTCGACGCTCGAGTAGGCGAGCAGGCGTTTGAAGTCGCGCTGCCCGATCATGAATACGGCGGCCGTGGCCATCGAGAGAAGGCCGAAGAAAACCAGGAGCTCGCGGGCGAATCGACCCTGCCCCGCGGCATCGACGATGCGGTAGACGCGGAGAAGCGCGAGAAACGCGCACGTGGTCGTACCTCCGGAGAGCAGCGCCCCGACAATTCCGGGCGCCTCGCCGTACGCATCCGGCTTCCAGGTGTGAAGCGGCGCGAGTCCCATCTTCGTGCCGTAGCCGACCAGAAGGAAGACGAACGCCGTCCGCACCCACGGCGCCGGAAGGCTGCCCGCGCGGCGGACGAGGTCCGCGAAGAAGAGCGTGGGCTCGCCGAGTCCGATGAGTGCGCCGTAGGCCAGAAAGAGCGTGCCCAACAGCGCGAGGGCGATGCCGACGGACCCGACCATCAGGTACTTCCACGTCGCCTCGAGCGACCGGCGGTTCTGATTGAAATAGAGCAGCACCGCGGTCGACAGGGTCGTGGCCTCCATGGCCACCCAGAGAATCGTCAGATGCTGGGCCAGCGCGACGAGGCTGGTCATCCCGAGAAGGCCGAGCAGCGCGGTGCAGAAAATGCGGTTGGGCCGTTCCGCGCGGACTCGGAGGTAGCCGATGCAGTAGATGGCGCAGATGAGAAAGAGCGTCGAGATGACGAGAACGACCAAGCGGCCGAGGGCGTCGAGTTGGAGCCAGGCCGTCGCCGGGATCTCGACGGCGGTCGTGCGGATGATGCCGAGGGCAAGCGCCGTGTGCAGCAACGCGGTCGTCGCAACGATCCACGGCCGGTACCGGTCCGACGGAAGCAGGAACGCGGCTAGTGCGCCTGCGAGCGGAATGATGACGAGGTAGACGATCATCCTTTGTCTCTACTCCCTCAAGCGCGACAACCGTTCTGTGTCGAGCGACGAGAATTCGCGCTGGATGTGATTGAGGACGATGCCCATCACGAAGATGCCGACCACGAGATCGAGCAGCACGCCGACCTCGACGACCATGGCCTGATAGAGCAGCAGCCCGAAAATATAGATGCCGTTCTCGAGGACCAGGTAGCCGGTGACCTGCGAGATCGCTTTGCGGCGCGTGGTCAGCACGAGGAAGCCGGACAACAGTGTCGCCAGCGATGTCGGGACGAAGAGGCCCGCCCGATGCGCCGCCGCAAGCGGTAGATGATCGGCGAAGAGAAGCGCCAGGGCCGTGCCGATGGCGCAGAGAAAAAGCGACGGTACGAACCCGACGTACGGCTCCACTTCGTGGCGAATGTGGACGTCGCGCAGGGCCTTCAGGAGCAGGCCGGGGATGACGAAGCCTTTGACCGTTGCGGTAACGATGACCAGCACGACGATGCGGAGCGTGGCCTGGGATTCGGCGAACAGCGACAGCGCGCCCAGGAGGACGCCTTGGAGCGCCACGGCGCGAATCGCGGCGCGGAGATTCGCCGTGCCGAGAACGAAAAAGTTCGTCAGGAGCAACACGATCAGGATGGAATCTGCGGCCGGCGGCATGTCTGTTTCACCTCAGAACGAGAACGACGGCGAAGCCTGCTGCGAGGCTTGCCGTGATCAGGAGTTGTGGGACGCGCACGAGCCGCAACCGGGCCATGCCGCTCTCGACGAATCCGATCCCTACGCCGATGGCGAGCACGGCGGCAACGGTCGCCGCGGCGTCCGCGAGTGGGTTGCCGGTGCGCGGCAGGACGAGGTCCGCGACGAGCTCGGTGAAGACGAACAGCTTCAGCGCGCTGCCGTACTCGATGAGACCGAGTGCCGGCCCACTGTGGTCGAGCACCATGACTTCGTGGATCATGGTCAGCTCGAGGTGCGTATTCGGATCGTCGAAAGGAATGCGTGAATTCTCGGCCAGGAGGACGATGAACCAGCTCGCGACGATGAGCACCATCGCGGCACTGGCGCGATGCCACCCGGCGCCGCCGACCGTGAGGAGCGTCGAGAGCGACAGCGAGCCGGAGATGCGCGCCAGAGCCAGAAGCCCGAAAAAGAGCGCCGGCTCGGCGAGTGCGCCGAACGTCAGCTCTCGGGCGGCGCCCATTCCTTCGAACGCCGAGCCTGTGTCGAACGCCGCCACGCTCGTAAAGAAGCGGGAGAGCGCGAAGAGGTAAATGAATACGATCAAGTCTCCTGCAAATGCGATCGGCGCGCGCGTGCCGGCCAGCGGAAGCAGGAGCGCGCCGAACAGCGGGACGACGACCGCAAGGGCCGGACCGGCGAGAAAGACCCATGTGGTGGTCTCGCTCAACACCGTGCCTTTCCGCATGAGCTTGGCGATGTCGAAGTAAGGCTGCAGAAGCGGCGGCCCGCTCCGCCCGGCGACGCGCGCCTTCGTTTTCGCGATGACGCCTGGCAGAAGCGGCGCGGCGAGCACCACGAGAAGGATCTGAAGAACGGCGATCATTGGGCGCTCCAGGCCAGGAGCACGACGAGCGTGGCACCGAGATAGAGAATGTAGAGCTGCACGCGGCCGCTCTGGATGAATCGCGCGAATCCTAGGGTCCACCGCACGCCGCGCAGCAGCGGCAAGAGACCGCGATCGAGCACGGTGTCGGGCACATGGCTTTTGAATGCGCCGCCTGTGGGGAACAGCCGCAGCGGTCGCGGCGCATGGACAACAGCGGGCATGGCCCAGGCGAAGTAGCCTACAAGGGAACGGGCGATCGATGAGGCCGTGTATTGCATGCGCGGTGTGGGCGCGGTGTACCCGCAGTCCCAGGTCAGGCCGGTCTTGGCGCGCCGGGTCGCGGCGCGGAGCGCGAGGAAGGCCACAACGCCGATGATCGCGACTGCGATCGCCGCGCTCTGAATCGGCCTGAGCAACACAGTCAGATCGGCTGCCGCACCAATTCGCGGAGCGGCAATAGCAACCGCATGATTCAACAGCGGCGCGATCGCCATCGGTGCGAGACCGATCGCGAGGCAAGCGGCGATCAGCGGCGCCGCGGCGATGCACATGCTGAGCGGAGCTTCATGACCGCGGGCCGCCTCGTCCGTGCGCGGCGATCCCAGGAACGCTGCGCCATACGCCTTCACGAAGCAGGCCAGGGCAAGCGCTCCGGTGAGCGCCAGGGCGGGCACCACGAGTAGCAGAAGGAGTCCCTGTCCGCCCCGTGATGGCGTCGTGATGCTCGTGAAACCGGCGATGTAGAGGAGCCACTCGCTCACGAAGCCATTGAGCGGAGGGAGCCCGCTGATGGCCACCGCGCCGAACAGAAACGATCCAGCAGTCCATGGCATCAGGCGCGCAAGGCCGCCCATGCGGTCGATCTCGCGCGTTCCGGACGCGTGGATCGCGGCGCCGGCGCTGAGGAACAGCAGCGCCTTGAACAGACTGTGATTCCAGACGTGAAGAAGCGCGCCGGCGTAGCCGAGAAAGGCGACGAGCGGCTGGCCGTTCGCTTGCGCGACGAGGCCGATCCCGAGACCGGTGACAATGATGCCAATATTCTCGACGCTGTGATACGCAAGGAGGCGCTTGAGATCGTGCTGGGCGAGCGCGAACGCGACGCCGAGGATGCTCGATGCGATGCCTGCAACGAGCAGGGTCACGCCGAATGCGGGCGGGACGGCGTCGAACAGCGAAAGCATCCTCACGAGTCCGTAGATCCCCATCTTGATCACGACGCCGGACATGACCGCGGACACGTGGCTCGGCGCGGCGGCATGTCCGCCTGGAAGCCAGAAGTGAAAAGGCATCACGCCTGCCTTTATCCCGAAAGCCACGAGCGCGAGCCAGAGGGCGGCGCGTGCGGCCGGCAGCGAGGCCGCTCCGTGCGCCAACGGCGTGAATGCCCACGCTCCTGTGAGATTGTGCATGAGAGCAAACGAAGCGAAGAGCGCCAGGATCGCGATGTGGCTGGTCGCCAGGTAGATCCATCCTGCGCGACGTGCTTCCGGCTGCTCCTGTTCCGTCGAGACGAGGAAGAAGGCCCCGATCGCGACCATCTCCGAGGCCGCGAGAAAGAGCATCGTGTTCGCCGCGACCATCACAAGCGCGAGCGCGCCGCACATCAGACCGAAAAACGCGCGGACGTAGGCGGCCCTGCTGCGCGCGGCGGGCCAGTAGCGCTCCGCGTAGAGACCGCCGGCGCCGGCGAGCAGAAAAACCGGAGCGGCGAAGAACGCCGCGAGGGCATCGACTCGGATGTGGACCGATCCGCCAGGCACGTGCCAGGCGAAGAGAATCTCGGTTGGCGCGGCGACGAGGCCGAGGGCGCTGCCGGCCATTCCGATCAGCGCTCCGGTGATGATGATCGGTGCAGTCAGCGCAAGGCCGCGCTTTCCGGCTAGCGATGGG
>DASQGS010000055.1:0-3156 GCA_035632455.1 Thermoanaerobaculia bacterium
GCCGTCGAAGTACCTCTGGAAGACATCGCGCTGATGCCGGGTCGATTCCGGGTGTTGCTCCCAGATCAGCGGGTCGCTGGCGGCGCGGTACAACTCCTCGAAATCGTCCGGCCGGAGCGGCCGCACGACGATCAGCTCTCCCGTGAGCGTCGGCTGGAGCTCGAAGTCGGTGGCCATCGAATGAATCGACTGCGATCAGCTCACTTCGACGAGGCTGCCTTTGCGCGCGCTGTCGACGGCGGCACGATCCCCTTGAGGCGCAGGTACGTGACCAGGTTTCCGTAATGCTCGTTGTCGTGAGCGAGGTTGAAGATGAGCGCGTGACCCTTCGTCGTCTGCTGCTTGCCGAGCGATGCCGGAGCGTCGAGGCTCTGCGAAGGCGCGTAGGCTCCGTCGCAGAAGGTGTTCGACTCTTTGAGCGCGTCGACGAGCTCCTTCTTCGTCTTCAGACCTTCGAGGTTCGCCTTGTTCGGATTCGGGACGCCTAACGCCGACGAACAGAAGAAGTACTGCGAGTTCGCAACGTGACCGATGATCTCTCCGAACGATCGCACTTCGGGAGTCGGCTTGAACGAGTACTGATCCTCGGGCATGACCTCCGCGGCCTCGGTGACGTTTCGCTGCGCCGACTGATACAACGACCGGACGCTGTCGGGCAGCGTGGCGCGCTTCGGTGCGCCGGCGTCCTGAGCCAGGAGCGGTGCGGCCGCAATGAGAAGAACGGCGGTGACGATCGAACGCATGTCGTGAGCTCCTTCGTTTGTCGATGTCGCGCAGGCGGCGCGGGCAACGACGCCCGATCGACCACGCTCCGGTTTCAGCCGCCGATGATGCACGGACGAAAGCCGACCCGCTGTCACGTTCTTGCGTCGATCGGAGAGCGGCGTCCAGCGGTTCGGCCAGAGCGCGTGTCATTCCGAGCGTAGCGAGGAACCTGGGCGGGTGGGCGGCGCCCTGACTGAAGTTCATGGACTGTGCGCCGCCCGCGCCCCCAGGTTCCTCGCTACGCTCGGAATGACACCTCTCCGACGCGTCGCCGGCGTTGAAGCGAGGTGGCCACCTCGTCGGCCGCAGACTGACCGACCTGCCTCATCTGTGTCGCGGCCTTCTGATCGCGCCGAAGGTCTGAACCGACTCCTCGTCGTAGAATAGACCCCACACAACAGGTGAATTGGCTCGCAGTAGAGGAACACATGCCGGAAAAAATTGGGCAATACACGGTCGTCTCGCAAATCGGTCGAGGGGGGATGGGGATCGTCTTCAAGGCTCGGGACGAGTCGCTCAATCGCTTCGTGGCCATCAAGGTCCTCAGCGAGCAGCTGACCGAAGACACGATCGTTCGGCAGCGGTTTGTTCGCGAGGCTCAGGCCGCGGCCGGACTCTCGCACCCGAACATCGTCCAGATCTTCTTCATCGGCGAAGACAACGGCCAGCCGTACTTCGGCATGGAATACGTTTCCGGCCGCTCGCTCGACCAGCTCCTTCGAAGCGAGGGACAGATCGACAACCCGCGCGCGTCCCAGCTCATCCTTCAGGCGGCTCACGGCCTTGCGGCAGCGCACGACAAGGGGATCATTCACCGCGACATCAAGCCCGCCAATCTGATTCTCGACGAGCGGGGCCAGCTCAAGATCGCCGACTTCGGCCTGGCCCTCCCGGCCGATGCCCAGACTCAGCTCACCGCAACCGGCATGTTCGTCGGAACCCCCGGCTATCTCGCGCCGGAACAGTGCGCGGGCGAGAAGGTGGACAACAGGACCGACATCTACGCGCTGGGTGTGAGCTTCTATCAGCTGCTCACCGGCACTCCGCCGTTCCGCGGCGAGAGTCCGTTGGCGCTGGTGAAGCAGATCATGGACAGCGAGCCGGCCGACGTCTCCACGCTGAATCCCAAAGTCGATGCCACGACGCGACGCATCCTGGGCCGGATGATGGCCAAGGATCGCGCGGCGCGCTATCAGAACTGCCACGAGCTCGTCGCGGATCTCGAAGAGAGCCTGGCCACGCAGGGCGTTCGAAGCATGACGGCCGGTCTGGCGATGCCCGCGCCGTTGTCCACGGCCGAGCGGGCTGCCGTGGCCGCGGCCGCGACCCAGGTCATCGACCCGCACGCGAATTTGAAACCGACGACGCAACCGGCGGCACCCGTGGTCCAGTACACCCCACCGCCGACGGCCGGCGAACCTCCAGTCGCCTCGCCGCCGACGATGCCCAATCCTGTGCCAGCACCGCGGCGATCGGGTTCGCGCACCGCGCTCATGGTGGCCCTGCTTGCAGTCGTGCTGCTCGTGGGCGGCGGAATCGCGGCCGTGGTCGTCGGAACGAAAGTGTTCCGCAACTATCAGTCGCGATGGCAGCAGAAAAACCCGGACGCGGCTTCGCAGCAGGCGGTTGCGAACACCACGACCGCGTCGCCTGCGACCAAACCAGCGGAGGGAGTGCTGCTTTCAGAAGCGGTCAAGATGCGCGAGGTCACGGACACCAAAGATCCGGCGTACCTTCCTCCGCCGGCGACGGCCGGCCAGGACTCGCCGTCGAGCCAGCCGGAGGTCACCCCGGCCGGCGGAACTGCAATCGCGAAGGGATCGGCCGCGGGCGGAGGAGCCGCGACGCCGGCTCGTGTGCGTACCGATCGGACGTCGCCCGCTTCACGGCAGAACGCAGCGCCGGAGGGCAATCGACCCGCGGCCGAGACCAGCCGCCGAACGCGCACGGGGGTGGCAGTGGCAGCCACCGGCGATCCTGCGCTGTCAGGCGCCGTGTCGAGCGTGGTGCGATCCGAGCTCGAGGCGGCTGGGCTCGCCGTCGTCGACGCGCAGAGCTTGCCGGCGACCGAGGATCTTCTGCGCGGGGGCGACGTGTCCGCGGCGCGGCTGATCGATCGGCTCGGCCGCGAAGGGTACGCCGTCCTTCTGCTGGCGCGCATCGATCCGACAGGACAGCGCGAGCTGAGCTACTACGGACGGCATGACACCCTGTACACCTCGCGCGTCACACTGACGGCCTACGACCTGACGACCGGCAGACCCTTCGGTTCCTCAGGAAGCGCCTCGATCGATTACACCTCGATCAACATCGACAGCAAGTCCGAGGCGGCCGTCGGCCCGCTCGCCAGGTCGGCCGCCAGGGCGATTCAATCTCACTGAATCGAAAGGA
>DASQGS010000056.1:0-2025 GCA_035632455.1 Thermoanaerobaculia bacterium
CAGGATGACGTGGAATGTCTGTCACTCGCTACAATCCTCGCATGCGCAACGTCATCCTGGCTGCACTCGTCATCCTTGCCGCCTGCACGACCGCTCCCCCACCACCGCCCTCGCCCGCGCCCACCGCCCCCGCGGCCCCGCAGGTTCATGGTCTGACGATCGAGGAGGAAGCGACCGTGCTCCGCCTCGAGGATCGTCGCGAAATCGACCCCATCATCATCGACACGTGGATCGCGAACACCAATTCGCTCCATCGTGCGCGCATAGCGCTGGCTCTCGGAAGAATCGGGCCGCACACGTTCGCCGACACAAACGGCAACGGCGTGAAGGATCCCGGCGAGATGCAACTAGGCGTCGGGACGCTCGGCACGCTCGTACACGATCCCGAGCCGCTCGTGCGGATCAACGCCGCATTCGCCCTCGGACAGATCGGGGATCCGGCCGCGGTGGATGCGCTTTTCCAGTTCGCGCACGATGCCGATGCCCGCGTTGCCGCCGAGGCGGTCGAGGCGCTGTCGAAGATCCCGGCTAGCGTCCCGCTCGCTCGCTACAGCGAATTCACCGCGAAGGAGAAGCCGGATGGCATTCGGGGACCAGCCATCCGCTTCCTCTTCCGCTTCAAGAGCGACGAGGCCTCGGCGCTGGCGTTGCCGGGATTGGAATCCACTTCGCCGCTGATCAGGCGCGAGGCAGCCTACTCGCTCGCGCGCCGCGGCTATGCGCCCGCCCGCGAGAAACTCGAGTTGATGCTCACCGATCCCGACACACTCACCCGCGCCTACGCCGCCGCCGCGCTCGGACGAATCGCCGCGAAGGAATCGATCGGCATTCTCCTGAAGAGCCTCATCGATCCGCAGCCCTGGGTGCGAACGAACGCCGTGGTTGCGATCTCCCGCATCGCGCAAAAGGAGCCGGCGTCGCTTCAACACCCGGACATTGCGGAGGATGTCGCCCGCGTCCTCGCCGTTTCGGAGGATCCCGACCCCGGGACGCGCGCCGCGGCGATCGATGCCCTCGGTTGGTACGCGAGGATCAGTGATGACGCCATGAACCGCCTGTTCGACATCACGTCGACCGGCTCGCGCTCGAATCGCGAGCTTGCCGCGGGCGCGATCATCAAGGCCAGGCCCGAGGCTTTCCACACGACCGCCGCGAAGGTCGTCGAGACCGCGACGCCGTGGACCAAGGTCAAGATCGCCGAGGCTCTCGATCCGAAGTCGGAGCTCGGCCACTCCTACCTCGCTGAGCTCGCGGGCGATGCCGACATCATGGTCCGCGCCGTGGCGATCGGCAGATTCGCGGATGAATTGGTCGACGGCAAGGAAAACGCTCCGATCATCCGCGCCGCGCTGAACGATCCGGACGTCATCATCCGGGCGAACGCGATCGACCGCGCCGCGCAGTCGAAGAGCGATCCGCCGGAGACGAAGATCGCGGTGCTGCGCGCGGCCGAAGAGCGAGGCCGCGAGGACAAGCTGAGCGATGCCCGGCTTGGCGCGATCACGGCGCTCGCCGCCGTGGATTGGCCCGGCCGCGAAGCGTTCCTGCGCGCGCTCGTTGGCGACCGCGATCCCGTCGTGCGCCGGGCGGCCGCCGAGGCGATCGAGAAACAGCTCAAGCTGCCACGGCCCCAGTTCACGCCGCTGCCGATCGATCGGCCGCTCGCCGAGTACATGGAGATCGCGCGTTGGTCCCGCCAGCCGCACACAGCCACGATTCACACGGCTCGCGGCAACATCGAGCTCTCGCTCGCGACGCAGGACGCGCCGATGACGGCCTGGAACTTCGCCCAGCTCGCGAGGAAGGGCTACTTCAACGGCACGACGTTCATGCGCGTGGTCCCGAACTTCGTCATTCAAGGCGGCGATCCACGCAACGATCAGAACGGCGGCCCCGGCTACGCGATCCGCGACGAGATCAACCTGCAGAAGTACACGCGCGCCGCGGTCGGCATGGCCCTCTCCGGTCCCGACACCGGCGGCTCGCAATTTTTCATCACCCATTCACCGCAGCCGCATCTCGACG
>DASQGS010000057.1:0-4000 GCA_035632455.1 Thermoanaerobaculia bacterium
CCCGGAGGAGTGCAGCGCGGCGACGGACCTCATTGCGAGAATCCAGTTTTCTGCCAAGGAGATCCTTCAGCGCGCTCCACCCCTCCGGGGTTTCGCCGGCTTCAGGATGGCACGCTCGACGCTCTCGCCGCGAACCAACTGACCACTGACCACTTTCAACTGACCACCGACCGCCGACAACCGACCTACGCCGCCCCCCGCACCTGATCCTCGATCTGGATGTCGCCGCGCTTGACGGCCTGGACGAACGCCAGCACGGTCCTCGGGTCGAAGCGCGAGCCGGCGAAGCTGACGATCTTGTCGACGACGTAGCTGAGCTCCATCGCTTTCTGATACGGCCGGTTCGTGGTCATGGCGTCGAACGTGTCGGCGATGGCCACGATGCGCGCCTGTACCGGGATCTGATCCTCCATCAGCCCGTCGGGATAGCCGCCGCCGCTCCACTTCTCGTGGTGGTATTTCATGCCCGGGATGATGTCGATGAGCTGCGCGACGCCGCTCATGATGGCCGCACCTTTTGCCGGGTGCTGCTTCATCACTTCGAACTCATCGTCGCTCAGCGCTCCGGGCTTGCGGAGGATGCGGTCGTCGATGCCGATCTTACCGACGTCATGGAGAAGCGCGCTGATCCGGAGATTGCGCATCTCTTTTTCGGGAAGTCCGAGATTCTTGCCGATCGCGATCGAATAACGGGCAACGCGCTCCGAATGACCGCGTGTGTAGGGATCCTTCGCGTCGATGGCCGCGGCGAGCATGCGCACGGAATTGATGAACAGCAGGTGATTCTCGTTCGCCGCTTTCTTGAGCTGCTCGATCGACTGCTCGATGGCAGCCGACATGACGTTGAAGTTGCTGGCGAGATCGCCGATCTCGTTGTGAGTCTTGAGCTCGACGCGCTTCTGATACATGCCGTTCGCGATCTCGCGCGTCCGTTCGGCCAGAACCCGGATCGGCCGGGCGATGCCGGAAGAGAAGAGAATCGCGGCGATCACGGCCAGAGCCAGCGCGATCGAGACCCACTCGACCGTGGCCTTGATCATCTTGTTCACAGACGCGAACGCCAGGGCCTCCGGCTTCTGCACCACGACGCCCCAGTCCGGACGTCCTACCGGCGCCACCGTGCCGAGCACTTTCACCGGCGCGCCGCTGATGCTGTCGACATACGACTCGGTGAGCCGCAGCGGCTCCTTCATGAACTCCTGGACGATCCGGAGCGACGAAACATCGGGACGTTGCACATCCACCGCCGGCTCGCTGTGAATCAGCACTTTGCCGCTTCGGTCGACGAGAAACGCCTGGATGTCGCCCTTGCCTTCCTCGCGGACCCGGTCCGTGATCCGGCGCAGGCTCACCAGCCCTTCGACCGCGCCGATGACCTGGTTGTCGTCCTGCACCGGCACGGCGATCACGACCGCCGGCTGGTTTTGCGAAGCGAGGTATTGGAACGTTCCGGTGTACGGCTGCCCTTTGAGCGCCGCACCAATCGCAAGGTCGAGCTCGGGGACCACCGCGGCGTCGAGGCCGGCCGGTTTCGCCTCGGCGCCCTGGCCTGCGCGGTTGAGCACGCGCAGCGCGATCAGGTCGCCGTCCGGCGTCATGTAGTCGGTGATCCATCCGCTCTGCGATGCGTAGGTGAAGGGATCGGTGCCCGGCGGCAGAGCCTTGCGCATGACTCGAATGCTGCCGGCGATCTTCGTGAGCTGCTGAGTGTTGCTCGACAGCAGGTTCTGGACGTCGGTGGCGATGCCGACAGCCGAACGGGTCAGGTACTTCTTCTCGAGGGTCTCGAGGGAATCGCGGTTGATTCCGATCAGGAAGTAGTGCGAGACGACAAGCGGGACGAGGCCGACCAGCACCATCGCCCCGAGCAGGGTCCAAACGAGCCGCGGCCGCCTGACGGCGGGCGTGTCAACGGAAACCTCGGACATTGGGGCGGATTATAACGGACCTGCCGCGGCGCCAGCGCCGGCGACAGCGTCAGCAAGGTCTGCGCGCACCGTTCCTCGGCGGACGCCGCCACGCGGACGCCGATCCGCGCCGGTCCGGGACGCGCTCGAGCTTGCCGGCGTCGCGAAGGCGGTAGAAGACCTCTTTGACCTTGTTCTCCGAGGCGATGCCTTCGCGAAATTTGCTCTTCCAGGATCACGCCGATATCGTAGCAGACGGGCACAACGTCATCCTGCTTAGACAACGAAGGCCAGTCGGAACCACAGAGGCACAGAGAACACAGTGAAGATCTCTCCGTGATCTCTGTGTCTCTGTGGTTCAAAAGGACTTCGCGGTCTACGCGGCTCTGGGCGACGTGATGACTCCACTTCATGAGCTTAGGCCTCTATCTCCACCTCCCTTTCTGCCGCGTGCACTGCACGTACTGCCCGTTCGCGGTCAGCACCGACATCAGGCTTCAGGATCGCTACGCCACGGCGATGATTCGGGAGATGGAATCCTCGGCAATGCAAGGGGTCGCTGTCAACAGCATCTTCCTCGGCGGCGGGACGCCATCGCGCACAAGCCGCGAGAATCTGTCGCGGATCTTCGGCGCTGTCCGCGCTGTGTTCGCGATCCTGCCGGACGCCGAGGTTTCGATCGAGGCGAATCCGGAAGACATCACCGAGGAGTCGCTCGACTTCTGGTCATCGCTCGGAGTCAATCGCGTTTCGATCGGCGTGCAGTCATTTCACGACAACGAGCTTCGTCCGCTCGGACGCGTCCACGGAGGCGATGGGGCGCGGCGGGCGGTAGCGCTGGCGGTCGCGAGCGGCGTTCGCACGAGTCTCGATCTCATCCTCGGCCTGCCGGGACAGACAGCCGAATCGTTCGCCATCACACTCGAGACGGCGATCGCGTCGGGGGTCGGCCACCTCTCGCTCTACTTGCTCGACCTCGAGGAAGGGACGGCCCTTCACCGTCATGTAGGCTCGGGACGGACGAAGCTCCCCGAGGATGACCTCACGGCGTCGCTCTACCTCAGTGCCGTCGATCGCCTCCGCGAGGCGGGACTTGCTCAGTACGAGATCAGCAACTTTGCCCGCGATGAGGAAACCTGCCGGCACAATCTTCACTACTGGCGCCGCGAGGAGTATCTCGGGTTCGGAATGGCGGCGCATTCATTCGTCGGAGCACGCCGCTTCGCGAACTCGCGAGACATTCGCAAGTACATCGAAACGATCGAGGCCGGCACGCACGGACCCGATTTTCAGGAGGAGCTCGGCGAGGCCGAAGTGAAGCGCGAGCGCATCTTCCTGGGCCTGCGGCAGCGAGTCGGGTTAAACTATGCGGAGCTCGTAAGTCTATGCGGTGAGGAGGGACGGCAATGGGTGACGCGCGGACTTGGGGAAGGGTGGCTGCGGAGGGCGGGCGATCGAATCGGTTTCACACCCTCCGGATTTCTGCTCAGCAACGACTACATCTCGCAGCTTTTCTGATCGCGCTCGCGGTGGCGTTGCCGCTGCGCGCCGGCGACATCTCCTTCGATCCCAGAATCACGCAGACCGATTTCCACACGTTCTCTCTTCTCGTGGCGCAGGGAATCTACGCCGACCCTGTGCAGCCGGCACGAGCGAGCGGAATCGCCGGGTTCGACCTCGGCGTCGCGGCCACGGTGGTACAGGTCGACCGGAATGCCACCTACTGGCTCCGCTCGGTCAGCTCCGACTTCTCGACCAGCGGATACGTGGGCGTTCCGCGCATCGTAGTCTCGAAGGGCTTCAGCGCCGGCACGCTGTCGCTCTCGTACGCGCGGCTCTCCAACACGGGGATCTCAACCGTCGGCGGCGCCCTGGACCTTCCGATCATCAATGGTGGACTGGCGCGTCCCACCCTCGCGATTCGCGCTGCCTACAGCAGCTTGAACGGCGTCAGCGTCTACCGTCTGAGGACATACGGCGGTGAGCTCTTCCTGAGCAAGGGGTTTGGTCTGGTCGTTCCCTACATCGCCGCCGGACCAACGCGCATCGACGCCCGCGGGACGATCGTCAAGACCTTGACGAACCCTGAGATC
>DASQGS010000058.1:0-7241 GCA_035632455.1 Thermoanaerobaculia bacterium
CGGCTGACCACCGACCACTGACCACTGCTCACTTCTCTTCACCGACCACTGATCACTTCTCACCAAGAACCACCGACCCCTAACCACTACTCACTGCTGCGCCACCTACGACGCCAACCGAAATCCCACTCCCGGATTCTCCTTCTCTGCGTAGTCGAGCTCCCACTGCGAGGTGAAGAGAACCACCGGATGTCCTTCATCATCGATCGCGATGCGGCTCTTGCTGGGCAGCGTCATCTTCTCGACTTCAGCGATGTCGCGGTCGACCCAGCGCGCCATCGTGAAGGGCAGCGTCTGCACTGAGGTCTCCACGTTGTATTCCGTGGCCAGGCGCGACTGGAGGACGTCGAACTGCAGCTCGCCGACGACCGCGAGGATCGGCTCGCTTCGGAGCCCCTCGTGCAGCGTCAGCACCTGCATGACGCCCTCTTCCTCGAGCTGTTCCAGGCCCTTCTGGAACTGCTTCTGCCTCGTGACCACTTTCGCGCGCATCGTGGCGAAGTGCTCGGGCGCGAAATGCGGAATGGGATCGAATTCGATCGGCTCGCTGGTCGAGACGGAGTCGCCGATCTGGAAGAGGCCCGGGTTCACGAAGCCGATGACGTCTCCGGGATAAGCGGAGTCGATGGTCTCGCGATCGCGGGCGAACAGCCGGTGAGGGCGGGTCATGCGCACTTCGCGTCCAAGGCGCGCGTGGTGGACAGTCATGTCCTTCTCGAAGACGCCGGAGCAGACGCGCATGAAAGCCAGGCGATCGCGGTGGCGCTTGTCCATGTTCGCCTGGATCTTGAACACGAATCCGCTGAACGTACTCGCGGTGGGATCGAGAACCAGCTCGCCGCCGGCGGCTCGGACGCGGTGCGCGCCGGGAGGAGGGGCAAGCTCGAGCAGCGCGCGCAGGAACGGCTCAACGCCGAAGTTGTTGATGGCGCTCCCGAAGAAGACCGGGATGGCCAGCCCGCGGCCGAACGCCTGGACGTCGAACTGCACACCGGCGCCGGAGAGAAGCTCGGCGGCCTCGCGCAAATCGTGCCAGGCCGTAGGGCCGATTTCTTCCTCGAGATTCGGATCGTCGAGACCGCCGACTGTGACCGGCGCGATCGAGCGCCCGTGCGCCGTCCGCTCGAACCGGAGCACCTGGCGTCGTCGCAGATCGTAGACGCCCTGAAACGACGGTCCGTTGCCGATCGGCCAGTTCATCGGGACCGCGCCGACCTTCAGCTCCCGCTCGATCTCGCTGATCAGCTCGAAGGGATCGATGCTCGGATGATCGAGCTTGTTGATGAAGCAGATGATCGGGATGTGCCGCATCCGGCAGACTTCGAACAGCTTGAGAGTCTGCGGCTCGATGCCCTTCGCGCTGTCGAGAACCATGACCGCGCTGTCAGTTGCGGCAAGCGTGCGGTAGGTGTCTTCGCTGAAATCCTCGTGGCCCGGCGTGTCGAGGAGGTTGAGGCAGTGCCCCTCGTACTCGAACTGAAGCGCGGTCGAGGTGATGGAGATACCGCGGCTCTGCTCGATCGACATCCAGTCCGACGTGGCGTGGCGCTGGCCGCGGCGGGTGCGCACCGCTCCGGCCATCTCGATCGCTCCGCCGTACAGGAGGAGCTTCTCGGTCAGCGTGGTCTTCCCGGCGTCAGGATGCGAGATGATCGCAAACGTGCGCCGGCGCGCGACCTCGCGGGCCAGGCTGGTGTCGATGCTGTGAGCAAGCTCGGACATTTCCTTGATTCCGGAGCAGATAGAACAGGGCGAGGGGTCGAAGATTCGCTTGGGAATGTGGCCGAACTTTGCATCAGTGATCCTGAGCGAGGGACGGCGCGACGCGCCGGTTTGGAGGGAATGACCATAGTGTTATCACTGCTACTTGCGTTTCGCTAGCGCGACGCTGTTTCTGTGGCGGAAGAGATCGAGCTCGGAGCCATATCGTCGCTCCTTCGGCGAGAGCCGCTTGGCCTCCTCGAAGTAGCGACTCGCCGCGGGCACGTCGCCGAGAGCCTCGCAGATCGCGCCGAGGTTGTAGTACAGCGGCGCTGAATCGTGATGCTGGCGCAGTGCCGCTTCCCAGATCGCGCGAGCCTCTTTATTGCGGGACGCGTCGATCATGGACAGCCCTTCGATGAACGCCGGAGCGCTCTCGTCGAGCTCGATGGACTCGCGCACGAGCCTCGGCGTGATCCCCTCGGCCGCGCTGATTGCGGCATAGCGCGCCGCCTGGTCGAGCGCGATTCCCCGCTCTTCGCCGGTCAGGCTCCCGACGACCCGCGGAGAAGTGCCTTCCCCTCGGACCGTAAACGACGTCTGGCGCTTGGCGTCCGCGCTGATCACGTCCATTCGCGCCGAACAGATCGCATCGGCCCACTGCTGCTTCGTCCGCAGGCGCGCGCCGTCGGCGCTGCGATCGCTCCAATCCGCCGATTTCTCCTCCGTCGCACAAGTGAAGGCATTCACGCCGATGTAGGCGTCTGCAGGATGCTTGCTGAGAATGTCCTTGAGCAGGGCCTTGTCCGGGCGCGAGCTGAACATATGCTGCGGGCGCTCGCTGGGCATCTCGATCCTGAGAAGCGCAGTGCGGTTGGCATGCTCGAGGAAGACGTCGAGAAACGCGTCGAGACGGGGATTGTCGCCGATGGCGTAGAGAACGACGATCTTCTCCACCGGCCCGAGATCGTGCGGCGCCGGAACGCGCCGGACAAACATCACTCGCGGGCCGGCGGACGCTGGAACGGCAAGCAAGACGACGAGCGCCGCGACCTGCATCAAACGAGGGACGGAAATCGAGAACATCGGAGCTCCGATGTTACTACGGAGCGGCGATACCAGACGTCCTCGGAGAGCAGGAAGCAAGAAGCAGAAAGCAGAAAGCAGAAAGCAGAAATGGTCTCCGGCGAAAGACGCGAACGGCGGAGACACGCGGGCTGAACAGGGAGCCTAAGGCAAGCCATGCCTCTCGGCACTCATCATTTCTGCTTTCTGCTTTCCGCCCTCTGCTTTCGATAGAATCCGCCCGCATGCGCCTCGGCGTCACCAGCGAGATCGGGAAGCTCAAGAGTGTCTTGGTCCATCTTCCCGGGCGGGAGATCGACATCATGATCCCGCCGATGATGAAGCAGCTTCTCTTCGACGACATCCTCTACGGGCAGGTGGCGCGCGAAGAGCACCGGCGCTTCCAGCAACTGATTCGCATGGTGGCTGAAGAGGTCCTCGACGTGCAGGACCTTCTGGAAGAGGCGTTCGAGAACGGCGACGTGAAGGAGGAGGTCGTGCGCGATCTGGCGCGCCGCAACCGCCTCGGACGCCGCCTCGCCGAGCGTCTTCTCGCGCAGACTCCCGGCGCCCTGGCCGAAGTGCTGGTCGGCGGGATCGTCAGCGAGCGCAGCGTCTCCGGCGAGCTGCCGAAGTTCGATCTCCTGCCGGTGCCAAACTATTTCTTCATGCGCGATCCGCAATTTGTCGTCGGCGACGGCGTCGTCGTCTCATCGATGGCCACGGACGCACGGCTTCGCGAGTCGCTGCTGTCGAAGTACGTGTTCAAGTATCACAAGGCATTCCGCAAGCACGACCTCTTCTGGCACGACTTCACCGAGGACGATGGCGTGAAGCCGGCACGGGGACGGAAGCGCGCGACCATCGAAGGAGGCGACGTCCTCGTAGCCCGCCGCGATCTTCTCATCGTCGGCCATAGCGAGAGGACGAATGTAGCCGGAATCGAACAGCTCGCCATGTCTCTCAAGAAGTCAAAGGCCCAGATCAAGACCGTTATCGTCGTGGATATGCCGAAGCAGCGCTCGTTCATGCACCTCGACACGATCTTCACGTTCATCAGTCGTAACGAGTGCCTGATCTATCCGCCTGTGCTTCTCCCAGGCGCCAAGCAGGCCGCCAAGGTTACCGCGGTCGACCTGACAAGGAAGAACATCCACTACTCGCCGCAGAAGTCGCTCCTCGGCGCGCTGAAGAAACAGGGATTCGATCTCGAGCCGATCTCCTGCGGTGGAAGGCGCGCGGTCGATCAGCAGCGCGAGCAGTGGACGGACGGCGCAAACGCCTTCGCGCTCTCACCAGGGATCGTACTGCTCTACGAGCGCAACGTCCGCACCGCCGAGGAGCTCGACCGGCATGGCTATCACCTGGCCTACGAGGACGACCTTCTTCTCGGCCGCACGGAGCTCGAGACCTGGACGGAGAAGAAATACGCCGTGCTGCTCCAGGGCAACGAGCTATCCCGCGCTCGAGGCGGCCCGCGATGTATGACCATGCCGCTGGTGCGGGAAGAGGTGTAGGAAGTCAGAACGCAGAAGGCCGAGAGCAGAAATGCATTTTGGCTAGAACGATCGAACGCGAGCGAGGGTAAGGAGCGGGCGCAAGAGCGGGAAGCGACTCTCTCGGCAAAACTCACTGCTGCTTCATGCTTTCTGCTTTGAAGAGTCGTCAGAACGCGTGCCGCGGGTTGTGGCGCGCGGTCTGCTTCTGCGCGACGCCGGCGAGCGTCGCTCCGTTGCGGAGATCGCCCGGCAGGACGGGACGCTCAGGCAGCTTGCACTCGACTTTCAGCGTCTTTCCATCACGGTAGATGTCGAGATGCACGATCATCCCGACCTTGAGTGTGGCAAGCGCCTTCACGAGCTCCTCCGGGCTTGTGATGGGAGCGGCATCGATGGCTGTGATGATGTCGCCGCCGAGGAGCAGCTCCTGCCCGCCGAGCATCACCTCGAGGTTGCCGCCGTGGAGATCGGCCACCTCGGCTGGGCTGCTTGGCTCGACGACCTCGATGAGGAGGCCGTCGACGAGCGGCACTCGGAAGATGCTCTTCAGATCCGGTGCGACGAGCTGGCCCTGAACCCCGAGCCACGGACGAATCATGCGCCCGTCCTTCATGAGCTTCGTCGCGACGTCTTTCACCAGGTTCGACGGGATCGCGAATCCGATGTTCTGGGCCGACGGCAGAAGCGCGGTTGTGATACCAACGACCTCGCCGCAATCGTCGACCAGCGGACCGCCGGAGTTTCCGGGGTTGATCGGCGCGTCGGTCTGGATGAGCGGCTCGGTCACGGCGTAGGGCACGTCGGGCATCAAACGATTGATGCCCGAGACGATACCGCGGGACATGGTCTGATCGAGGCCCATCGGATTCCCGATGGCGTAGACGTCGTCACCCACATGCAAGGCATCGGAGTCCCCGAACGTCGCCACTGGCAGCGTCCCTTTGGCCGGTGCTGGGATGCGGATCACCGCGATGTCGAACACGGGATCGGCGCCGAGGAGCTTGGCGGTCAGCATCGTGCCGTCGTCGAGGGTGACTCGGATGACCTGGCGCCCGAACACGAGATGGGAATTGGTCACCACGATCCCCGAGGGATCCACGATTACGCCGGAGCCGGAAACGCGGGTGATGCGATCGTTGCGGTCGAACGGATTGATCGACATCGCCGAGATCGAGACCACAGCCGGCGAGACCTCATCGTAGAGCGCCGCAGCCAGCATCGGACACGGTGAATCAACGCGCTCCTGCGCGACTGCCGCGACGGCGATGAGAGAGAGAACAGCAATTCTGACAAGCTTCATCAAGTGGCTCCAGGTCGATCGTACTACGCGAAGGAGGATGGTTCGTTGAAGACGATGGGGCAAGCCATCCTCACGAGCGCATCGCGTCGTCCGCTTGCTCAGGTACACTTGGACGAGGCTGAACGGGAAAGGCTTCGCAGAATCCAGGTGCTTCGCGAATGCGCACGCTCAAGAGTCTGACAATCGAAGGTTTCAAGTCGATCCGGGAGCAGAGCCTCGATCTTGCGCCGCTGAACGTCTTCATCGGCAGCAACGGCTCCGGGAAGTCGAACCTCATCGAAGTCTTTCGTTTCCTGCGCGAGATTGCGAACCAGAATCTTGCCGGCTACACCTTGATCAAGGGGGGTGCCAACACCCTTCTTCATTTCGGACGCAAGAAATCGCGCGGGATAAGGCTGCGTCTTCGGTTTGCTGATCCAGCTCTGGAGAACGAGTACCAAGTCAGGCTGAAGAGCACGGATGAAGACGGCTTGGTGATCTCAGCGGAAACCATCGGCCAAACCGAAATCGGACCTAAGCTTGACTCTGGGATTACCTCCTATTCCATTATCAAGGAATCCGGGCTCAGACAGATGAACCATGCTTTTGCGCGCCAGGTTGTGGAGGACTTGGACAGCTTTCGCGTCTACCATTTTCACGACACCAGCGACACGGCCGCTGTCAAGGGAACCTGCGACGTTGACGACAATCGCGACTTGCGTCCCCAAGCCGAGAACCTCGCTGCGCTCCTCTACTGGCTCCAGGAAAGGAAGCCAGGCCATTTCGCCAGCATCCAGGACACAGTCCGTCAGATCGCTCCATTCTTCGATGAGTTTCGCTTGGCGCCGTCCAAACTGAACGAGTCGAAGATCCGACTGGAGTGGAAGGAAAAGGGCAGCGATACCTATTTCAATGCAACTTCGCTCTCCGACGGTACGTTGCGCTTCATCTGCCTGGCGACGCTGCTTCTGCAGCCGGATCTTCCCGGTCTCATCCTGCTGGACGAACCCGAGCTTGGCCTCCATCCCGCCGCGATAACCTTATTGGCGGACCTGCTCGCCTCGGCCAGCACGCGCACACAGGTCATCGTGGCAACGCAGTCGGTTACGCTGGTGAATCAATTCGAGCCCGAGCAGGTCTGGACCGTCGACCGTGAGGATGGTCAGAGCGTCTTCCGCCACCTCAGCCGCGCGGACATGGCGCAGTGGCTCGATGACTACGCGCTGGGCGATCTGTGGGAAAAGAACATCCTCGGCGCGCGACCATGAGCAAGCGCGCGCTGATCCTCGTCGAGGGCCAGACCGAGGAGCGGTTCGTCAAGGATGTCCTCGCTCCGGCGTTCTGGCCTCGTGGCCTCTTCTTTGTCCCGACGCTTCTGGTGACGAAGCGAGTCAAGAGCGGGCCGAATTTCAAGGGCGGTGTCACGAGTTTCGCGAGGTTTCAAAATGACACGCGACGATTGCTCAACAGCTCAGGGGGAGCGCTGGTCACGACGCTGCTCGATTACTACGGCCTGCCTTCTGATTTCCCAGGGATGAAAACTCGTCCAAACGGAACGCCGCAGCAACGCGTCTCGCATGTCGAGCAGGCGATCAGGCAGCATTTCGGATCGCCGCATCATTTCATTCCCTTTCTGGCTCTGCACGAATTCGAGGCCTGGCTATTCGCTTCGCCTGATGCGCTTCCTCGGGTAATGG
>DASQGS010000059.1:0-4090 GCA_035632455.1 Thermoanaerobaculia bacterium
GGAGGAGGATCTTCTCGGCAAGAACCACGATCCTCGCAAGGAGATCATTCGCCGTCTGTGTACCTCAAGATGAGTTGAACGCGGATTGTCGCGAGTGCTTCGGCGGGGCGGGGACGCCCCGCGCTTGCGGCCGGGACGGCCGCGCTCCTCAGGACAGGACCTGCACCTCTGAGATGTTCCGGTACTTCTCCGCGTAGTCGAGGCCGTAGCCGATCACGAACTGCGGGTCGATGGAGAAGCCGACGTACTCCGGCTTGAACTCCACCTTGCGCGCCGCCGGTTTGTCGAGGAAGGTGGCCGTTCGGACCTCCGTGGCGCCGCGGCTCTCGATGTAGCGCCAGACTTCGCGCATGGAGAGGCCGCTGTCGACGATGTCTTCGACGATCAGCACTGATTTTCCGTGCATGTCGAGCTGCGGCTCCTTGAGGATCGTGACGACTCCCGAGGAGTACTTCTGGTTTCCGTAGCTCGACACCTGGATGAAATCGAGGGCCACGTCGAGAGTAATCTGGCGGACGAGGTCAGTACAGAAGAACACCGCGCCCTTGAGCACGCAGAGGGCGATGAGCTCTTTCCCGGCGAAGTCGGCGCTGATCTGGCGGCCCATCTCCGCCACCCGGTCGTCGATTTGAGCCTTGCTGATTAACGTCGTTTTGGCCATTTGTGCAAGAATCATAGCATTAGGAGTTACGGCGCGAGGCCACGCTCGGACACTTATGGCTTCACCGATCCAGGCTTTGTTCCGGTGAGCTTCAGCCGCGGAAGCTTGTCATGTCAGTCACCGAGATCAGCCAGCTTCACGCCCGCTACGTCCGCTTGACGGACCGGTTCAAGGCGATCTGGACGTATCACCAGTTCGCGAGCGGCGTGTTCAAGAACGTGCTGAACGAGCCGCTTCCGTACGTGGTCGATTTTCAGAAGACGTATGCCCGGATCAAAGGCACGAGCCGTTCCCTGAACTCGGCCGAGCTCGCCGCGGCCGCGACGGCCATCGATTCCGGAGAACGTCTGCTCGATCGCATCACCGCCGACCTGCTGAAAGCCGACGACCGCATCGGCCCGTCGCTCCTGCGGCGCTTTTTCGAAAAGCTCAAGAAGCAGGACGAGAACATCATCCTCTACCTGATCAAGTTCTACTTCTACACTGACGCCGTCGAGGGCGACCGCCGCGACAAGCTCGATTTCTTCTTCACCCGCATCGGCGAGGACTTTCTGGCCGAGCGCGGCGAGTACTGGTCGCGCGACTCGCTCGAGTTCCGGGAGAAGATCATCGCCCTGGTCTCCATCCTGCAGATCGGCGTGCCGCCGCAGGAGGAGATCGTCCGGTTGATCCGCGCCATCCGCTCGATGCGCGACGAGATTCAGGATACCGACGCCTTCGAGCAACTGACGGACCGCAATCTCCTCCGCAACGCCCGCCTCTTCAAGCACCGGCTCGGCGACTATTACTTTCATCCCGACGTGCTGCTCTCGATCGTGGAGCTGAACGTTTCGACGAAGAACAAGTTTCTGAAGCTCTATCACCAGGAGGAGCAGCGGATCATCGAGGACTCGCAGAAGCTGATGGACCACGGCCAAGCCATCGCCCGCAATTTCGGCGAGACGAATCCGGAGCTTGTCGAGGAGATCGCCCGCTTCCGCCAGTTCAAGGAGCAGTTCGACGAATCGCGCGCCCTCTCGAACGTCAAGCACGACGTGATGACACAGCTCAAAGCCAGCATGAACAACATCCTCGCGCAGCTCGACAAGGGACTGGAATCGCAGGAAGAAGAGGCGCCGCAGGAGCTGACCCAGGCGTTGTTCATCCAGGTCCAGCAGGTGGACAACATCGCGGCGAGGTTTGGCGAGACGCCGCTGCAGCCGTTCCTGCTGCGCATCGCCACCGTGCTCGACTCGCTGCCGGAGACGATGAGCGTCGACGCGATGGTGGTCGCGCCCGAGGCCGATTCCCTCCGCGTCGAGCCGTGGGAGGCCGCCGCGTATCTGAAGCTTTTCGGCCGGCTCGTGGCGGAGGGGGAGGAGGACACCGAGGAGCTCTGGATGCTCTACTTCCGCGGCGCAGCGCTGCGGATGAAGATCGACGAGGAGGCGACGATTCTCGCCACGGCCTCGACCACCGGGGTACGGCCGGAGTCAACGCTGATCAATCGAGCCAAGGTGAGCCTCGACCAGGCGAAGGAGCTCGACGAGCAGTTCGGCGATTTCATCCACGAAGCGGTCTGCTACGCGAACCAACGCGTCCTGCGGCAGCTCTACCGCTCGCGCTTCCGCCTCCTCCGCGGCTTCAGCGGCCTCTGGCTGATCTTCGATCACGAGACCGCCGTAGCGCCACCGGCCGAGGAGTAGGGACGGCTACGTCATCCTGAGCCGCGCAGACGGCGAAGGATCTTCTCGGCAGGATCGTCGTTCTCGCAAGGGGATCCTTCGGCGCGCTTCACCCCTTCGGGGTTCCGCCGCCTCAGGATGACACCACGCCCGACGCCTAGTCCCGCTGACCACTGACCACTGACCACTGACAACCACTGACCACCGATCACTTCAACGCCCCAGCGCGCTCCTCATGTGTACAATGCCCGCCGCGAAGGGAGACTCGCCGTGAAGATCTACCGTTATCTCGATCAGGGGCGCGCCGCTGTCGGCGTCCAGGTTGGCGACCGCATCCAGCGATACACCGGCACAACCGCTTTCGACCTCGGCGTGGCCGATGAGGGTCACAGCGTTCCGCTATCCGAGGCCGTTCTCTTGCCGCCGGCGGCCCCGGGCAAGATCGTCGCGGTCGGCCGCAACTACGCCGACCATGCCAAGGAGCTCGGCAACGACGCGCCGCCGGAGCCCATCATTTTCCTCAAACCGCCGAGTGCGCTGCTTCCGCCGGGCGGCACGATCATTCGTCCAGCCGCATCGCAGCGCGTCGACTACGAGGGCGAGTTGGTCATCGTCATCGGCCGCAAGGCGAAGAACGTGAACGCCGCCGACTGGCGTGAGTACGTCCGCGGCTTCACGTGCGCGAACGACGTCACGGCCCGCGACCTGCAGAAGAAAGACGTGCAGTTCACACGAGGGAAGAGCTTCGACACGTTTTGTCCGATCGGCCCCTGCATCGACACCGGCGTCGACCCGGCGGATCTGACGATCACCACGCGCTTGAACGGCGTGGTGAAACAACAAGCCAGCACAAAGCTGATGATCTTCCCCGTCAGCGCGCTCCTCGCGTTCGTCAGCGGCATCATGACTCTCGATCCCGGCGACATCATCCTCACCGGAACGCCCGCCGGCGTCGGCCCGATGGATGCCGGCGATAGCGTGGAGGTGGAGATCGAAGGGATCGGCGTGCTGAAGAATTCGGTTAGGTGAAAACCAGAAACCAGAAACCAGAAACCAGAAACCAGAAACCAGAACTAGAAACTAGAAACTAGAAACTAGAAATGGTCTGATGTCTTTTTTCTGGTTTCTAGTTTCTAGTTTCTGGTTTCTGCTTTCAATGCTGGCCCCGCTCCTTCGCCTCTTCCCCGACCTGGCCGATCTTCCGCCTGGCACGTACGCGGTCGGCGGTGTCGTCCGCGATCTCTTGCTCGGCCGCCCGCCGGCTGACGCCGATCTCGCGTGCTGCGATCCTCTCGCTTGCGCCGAGTCGTTGGCCAGGAAGCGCCGACGCAAGGTGATCCGCCTCGGGAAGGATGTGCTGACCGCCTATCGCGTCGTCGCAGGAAGACACGTCTACGACTTCGCCGCAATCCAGGGCGACGGCATCGCGGCCGACCTCTCGCGTCGCGATTTCACGATCAACGCCATGGCCATCGACCTCGGCAGCGGCGCGCTGCTCGATCCATTCGACGGCGCACGCGACATCGAACGGCGCGTCATTCGCATGATCCGCGCCGGCAACTTCGACGACGATCCGCTGCGATTGCTCAAGGCCGCACGCATGGCCATGACCACCGGCTTCTCGATCGACGACGCGACGCTGGCCGCGATTCGTGAGCGCGCCTCGGCGATCGAGTCGATCGCCGCCGAACGCGCCGGGGACGAGCTCGCGATCATGTTCAGCCAGCAGCGGCTGCGTCAGGCTCTGACGCTGCTGGTCGCGCCC
>DASQGS010000060.1:0-17312 GCA_035632455.1 Thermoanaerobaculia bacterium
ACTTCGCGCGATTTCGAGACGGAACGAAACCCAGGCGAGACGGAATCGGTCTCAGTGCGAGGCCAGGGCCCAGCGTTGCGCCCCCCGTGACAAACGACGAGCGGCCACGAGTCCACCAATCCGGGAAACTGAAGGTTGAACTTGGACATTTTGTTGCCGGCTACCGTAATTGAGATCACGATGGCCGCGGAACTGCGCCTGATGAAGCCGACCCCTGACTCCGTCGAACCCGATGATCGGCAACTTGTCGAGATCATCCGAGGTGGGGAGAGCGACGCGTTCGAGCAACTCGTGCGGCGGAAGACCTCGAAGGTTTACGGCCTGTGCTACCGCATCATCGGCAACGCCGAGGACGCCAAGGACATCTCGCAGCTCGTCTTCATCAAACTGTGGGAAAACCTCGACAAGTACGATCCGCAGTACGCCTTCGACACCTGGTTGTACCGGATGGTGACCAACGTCGCCATCGACTTCATGCGCAACAAGCAGTCGCGCGACAACGCCGTGAACTCCAACCTCCGGCTGGTGAAGACTGCCACCGACGCCGAGCAGGGCGTGAACGTTCAGCGCAAGGAAGTGGAAGGCGTTTTCAACGCCGTGTCGTCCGTCCTCTCGCCCAAGCAGAAGACGATCTTCGTGATGCGCGAGATGGACGATCTGCCGTCGTCGGAGATCGCGAAGATCCTGGGATGCCGGGAGTCGACGGTGCGAAACCACCTCTTCAACGCCCGTAAACTGATGCAGCAGCAACTCCAGAAACGCTTCCCTGAGTATTCGCGGCTTTGGAAGGAAGCGCAATGATCTCCTGCCAGAACTTCCGCACGATGCTCGCGCCGGGCACGGATGATCCGTCGCTTCTCCGGCACCTTCGCACCTGCGAGGCATGCCTCGACTACGCGATCGGCATCGACGCCGATCTTCTGTTCCGATCGCTCGGCGGCGAGGAGCTCGTGCCGCCCGGCGGCGTCGACGCCTTCGCCGCGGACGTGATGCAGCAGGTTCGCGTCCGGCAGGCTGAGGGGCAGGTCGTGGCCCACCACGGCGCGCCCGGCTGGCCGCGCCGGCTGGCGATCGCCGCGGTTGTCGCGGCCGGATTCAGCACTTCGACGCTCGTCTATCTCAATCGCCAACCGACTGTCTCGAATCCTCTGAGCGCAATTGCGGTGCGCCCGGCCGCGCAAGTCTCTTTCGAAAATGCAAAGCTGACGACGAAGCCGGTAGTTGAGTCGTATTCCTCTGACAACGCGACCATCGTGGAGATGGCGGCCGAAGGCCCGAACGACGCCAAGGTGGTCATGATCTTCGACGAGAAACTTCCGGCGGATCTATGACATTGAAAAGAACATCGGTCATCGCAATCGTTCTCCTGCTCGCGGCAGCGTCCGGCTTCGCCGAGCCTGCGCCGGCCGGAGACGCGGGGAAAGCCCTGTCCGTTCGCTCTTTCCAGTTCAAGTACAAGGACGCGGACAAAGCCGCGGCGATGATCAAGGCGCTGGTGAGCCCGGATGGATCGATCTCGATTCAGCCCTCGACGAACTCCCTGGTCGTGACCGACCGCGCCGAGAACCTCAAGAACATCGCCGTGGCGCTGACCAAGTTCGACGCGCCGGCGCGGGCCTTAAAGCTGTCGGTGCGCCTTGTAGGCGCGGCGCGCGTCGAGCCGCAAAAGGCCACGCCTGTCTCCGACGATTTGAAGGACGTCGCCTTGAAGCTCTCGATGCTCCGCTTCAATGCCTTCGAGGACCTCGGCTCGTCCGCGGTTGATGGCAAGGAAGGCGATCCGGGAATCGTGGAGCTGGCGTCCGGCTATCGCGCCGACTTCCGCTTCGGTGAGTACGATCCGGCCAGCGATTCCATCAAGATCAACGACTTCAAGCTCGCGCGGCTCCAGGGTCCGAAAAAGGACCAGCTCACTCCGCTTCTCAAGACGTCGCTCAACTTGAAGGTTGGGCAGACCGTGATTCTTGGTGCTTCGAAAGTTCCGCAGAGCGAACGAGCTCTGATGATTGTCGTTGTGGCCAGGCGCTAGGAAGCGCCCTCCTTCACTTCAGCGGGCGCGGCATTGCTCACCCTCGATGCCGCGCCCGTTCTTTGTTTGTTTGCAACGCGCGTGGTCCCGTTGCGCCGATATCCGGCGGCCTTCCGGCAATCATTCCCACAGGCGACCATGGTGCCCGAGCCTATGGCAAACAGCGCCGTCGCCCGTGGCGACCTGATACGATGCCGCGTCATGGACGAGACGATCATTCGAGCCACGACCGTCCTCTGCGTCAGGCGCGACGGGCAGGTAGCCATGGCCGGCGACGGCCAGGTCACCGTCGGCAACACGATCATGAAGCAGGGCGCCTCGAAGGTGCGGCGGCTGTATCAGGACAAGATCATCGCCGGCTTTGCCGGATCCGCGGCCGACGCCTTCGCGCTGTTCTCGCGATTCGAGGCCAAGCTCGAGGAGTATCGCGGGAACATGGAGCGGTCCGTGGTCGAGCTGGCGAAGGACTGGCGCACGGACAAGTATCTCCGGCAGCTCCAGGCGTTTCTCATCGTCGCGAACGCCGAGCGGTCGTATCTTGTCTCGGGGACGGGCGACCTGATTCAGCCGGATGACGGCCTGCTGGCCATCGGCTCCGGCGGTCCGTACGCGCTCGCCGCGGCGCGGGCGCTCGTGAAATACACATCGATGAGCGCCGCGGAGATCGCGGCCGAGGGGCTGCGCATCGCGTCGTCGATCTGCATCTACACCAACGAGAACATCACGGTGGAAAGTCTTTGAGCATGGTCATCCAACTCCCAGGACAAACCGAGCCCGAGCCGCTCAGCGCCGAACGGCTCACACCAAAAGCGATTGTCGGCGAGCTCGACCGCTACATCGTCGGGCAGCAGGCCGCTAAGCGCGCTGTAGCCATCGCGCTTCGCAACCGCTGGCGCCGCCAGCAGCTCCCACCCGAGCTGCGCGAGGAGGTGGCGCCGAAGAACATCATCATGATCGGCCCGACCGGCGTCGGAAAGACCGAGATTGCGCGCCGCCTGGCACGCCTGACGCAGTCGCCGTTCCTCAAGATCGAGGCCTCGAAATTCACCGAGGTCGGTTACGTGGGCCGCGACGTCGAATCGATCGTCCGCGACCTCACCGAGCTCGGCATCAAGCTCGTCAAGGAGGAGAAAAAGCGCCTCAATCAGGAGACCGCGGTACGCAACGCCCGCGAGCGCATCCTCGACATTCTCCTTCCCGATTCGCGCAAGCCCACGGCGCGGCCGGCGTTCATCGGTTCGACCACGCCTGAGGAGACGCCTCACGACACGCGTGAGAAACTCGGCCAGTGGCTGGATGAAGGGAAGCTGGAGGAGCGCGAGATCGAGGTCGACGTCCAGGAGCAGGGCTTCCCATCCTTCGAGATCTTCACGAATCAGGGCGTGGAGGAGATGGGAGTCAACGTCAAGGACATGCTCCCGGGAATCTTCGGCGGGCGCTCGAAGAAAAAGAAAATGCGCATCGGCGAGGCCCGGGAGATTCTGATCGCCGAGGAGAGCGAGAAACTCGTCGACGCCCAGAATGTCGCTCGCGAGGCCATCGATCGCGTCGAGCAGAGCGGGATCGTGTTCCTCGACGAGCTCGACAAGATCGCGGGACGGGAGTCGTCGCACGGGCCGGACGTGTCGCGCGAGGGCGTGCAGCGCGACCTGTTGCCGATCGTGGAGGGAACGACGGTCAACACGAAGTACGGCATGGTGAGGACGGACCACATCCTCTTCATCGCCGCCGGCGCGTTCCACGTTTCCAAGCCTTCGGACTTGATCCCGGAGCTGCAGGGGCGCTTCCCGATTCGAGTCGAGCTCGATTCGCTCACCGAAGCCGACTTCGTGCGCATCCTGCGCGAGCCGCAGAACGCGTTGACGCGCCAGTACACGGCGCTGCTCCTGACCGAGGGCGTTGAGCTGGAGTTCAGCGAGGACGCTGTCTGCGAGATCGCCCGCTACGCCGCGCTGGTCAACTCGAAGACCGAGAACATCGGCGCCCGGCGCCTCCACACGATTCTGGAGCGCGTGCTGGACGAGCTGTCGTTCGATGCAAACGAGCGCGGCGGACAAAAGGTCGTGGTCGATGCCGCGTACGTCCAGAAGTTCCTGGAAGGTGTGATCCGGGACGAGGATCTGAGCCGGTACGTGCTGTAGGGGCGCACGGCTGTGCACCCGCAACCCCTGCGGGCGGCGTCATATCCTGATCCGACCGATCCGTCGGATCCGTCCGATCCGTGTGCCCGTACGGCTAATCCAGGCTCCGTCTGAATCGCACGGCCGCAAGTAGCAGCGCGATCGCACCCATTACCGTGAGAATCACCGCGTCCCGCCAGAGAACGTCGATCCCCGAGCCGCGCAGAAACACGCCGCGCAAGACGTTGGCGTAGTAGCGCACCGGGATCACGATCGTTCCATACTGAAAACCGGCCGGCATGTTCTCGATCGGGAAGATCAGGCCTGACAGGTAGATCATCGGGATCATCACCACGAAGATCGAGAACATCATCGCCTGCTGCTGCGTGCGGACGGCGGTCGAGACAAGCAGCCCGAGGCCGAGCGTTGACATGAGGAACAGCATCGTCATCGCCGCCAGCAACAGGAACGAGCCGCGCAAGGGGATGCCGAACAGCAGGCGCATGATCGCGGTGATCAAGCAGAAGTCGAACATACCGATGATGACGTACGGCAGGAGCTTGCCGCCGATGAGCTGCCAGGGGCGGATCGGCGTCACGAGAAGCTGCTCCATCGTGCCGATCTCCTTCTCGCGCACCACGGCCATCGACGGGAGGAGCAAAGTGATAAGCATCAGCACCAATGCCAGAACCGCCGGCACATAAAACCAGCGGCTGCGGAGATCGGCGTTGTACCAGACGCGCGGCATCAGCTCGACGGAGGCGCGGCGCATGGCTGTCGTGGCCCCGCCCTCGGCCGTTGTCGTGCCGGCGCGCACCAGGCGGGCCGTTACCGCTTCGGCGCCGGCGACAGCGATGATGTTCGCGACGTAGCCGATGCCGACCAGGGCCGATTTCGAGTCCGTGCCGTCCGCGATGGCCTGCACCTTCGCCGTCCGTCCAGTGATCAGGGCCTTCCCGTAGCCGTCCGCAATCACGACCGCGACTTGCGCCTTTCCGGTGAGCAGCCACGGCTCGACGCGATCCGGTGTCTCCTCGGTACCGACGAGATCGAAGTATCCCGAGGCGAGGAAGCGGTCGACCAGCGCGCGGCTCTGCACCGTTCGATCGTGGTCCAGGACCAGCAGCGGGATGTTCGTGACGTCGAGATTCGCCGCATATCCAAGAGCCAGAAGCTGCATGATCGGCCCGATGACAAGCACCGGAATCATCTTCCGGTCGTGCCGGAGCTGCAGGATCTCCTTGATCACCACGCAGAGGAGGACGTGCACGGCTCAGGCCTCCTTCCGAAACAGCATGGCGTAGGCGATGGCCATGACCACGAGCGCGTAGATCGCGAGGAACGTCATGTCCGCGGTGTAAGGCGCGAGACCAGCGCCCTTCAAAATCACGCCGCGCAGCACAACCAGGAAGTAGCGCGCCGGCACACCGTATGTGATGGCTTGAAGAACGGGCGGCATCGACTGAATTGGAAAGATAAAACCGGAGAGGAAGATGGCCGGAAGCATCGAGCTCACGACGCCGACCTGGAAGGCCATGGCCTGCGACCGCGAGATGCTCGAGACCAGGAGTCCCCAGCCGAGCGCGCCTACGAGGTAGACGAACGTGGCGACGAAAAGCGAGAAGTACGAGCCTTTGACCACCACGTCGAACAGCACGCGCGCGGCGATGATGATGATCGCGGTGGCTACGAGCGAAATCAGCAGATACGGCAGCAGTTTGCCCAGCATCAACTCGATGGGGCGGAGCGCCGTGACGCGGAGCTGCTCCATCGTCCCGCGCTCTTTCTCGCGAACGACCGACAGCGACGTCGAGAGGACGGCGGTGATCATCAGGATGAAAGCGATCAGCCCCGGGACGAGAAACTGCGTCGATTCCAATTGTGGGTTGTAGAGCACGCGCGGCTCGAAATCGACGGGCAGCGTCGTCAGTGCGATGGCACCGCCTTGGCGCGCCAGGCCGGCGTTCGTCTGCTGCACGACGCCCGAGGCATAGCCCAGAAGCGTGGCCGCGGTGTTGGCGTCGGCACCATCGACGATGAGTTGGATCCTCGCCGTGCGCTGCTCGCGAAGTTCGCGTTCGTATCCGACGGGAATGACCAGCACGGCCTTGGCGACCTGCTTGCGGGTGAGGGCGACGAGATCGGTGCCCTCCGGAATATCGGCAACTTCATCGAAGTACGTCGAGGTGGTGAATGAGTTGATGAGCGCCCGGCTCGACGCGGTGCGGTCGCGGTCCTCGACAGCCAGACTCACGTGGCGGACGTCGAAATTCAACGCGTAGCCGTAGAGAAGCAACATCATCGTCGGCACGCCGAGGAGCATGCCAAGGCTGAGCGGATCGCGCGAAGCCTGGATCAGCTCTTTACGGGCGATGGCGAGGATCTTCCTCATGACGGTTGACCTTCGCGCCGCGCTTGCTGGCTCTCTCGCTCGATGTAGGCGATGAAAACGTCTTCGAGCGACGGGATGATCTGCTGGATCGTGAACGGCGCATTGCCGGACTTCGTTAGCAATTGATCAATCGCTGCGCGCCCGGCTTTGGGATCGGCAGCGACGGCGTGGAGATTTGTGCCGAACACCGAGACCTCGACGATGCCCGGCAGCGCCTCGATCTGCTGCTCGGCTTCCAGAAACCGCGGACAATCGATCTCGAGGACGACGTGTCCGGCGAAGACGTCCTTGAGCTCGGCGACAGAACCGAGCGCGATCAGCCTTCCTGCGTGCATGAGGGCGATGCGATCGCAGCGCTCCGCTTCGTCGAGATAGTGAGTGGTGACGATGACGGTAACGCCGTCGGCGGCCATGGCGTCGATCAGTTTCCAGAAGCGACGACGCGAGAGCGGATCGACGCCTCCTGTCGGCTCGTCGAGAAAGACGAGCCGCGGATCGTGAAGCACGGCGCAAGCGAGCGCCAGCCGCTGCTTCCAGCCTCCGGGCAGCTCGCCGGTGCCGAGATCCTCCTTGCCGCCGAGGCCCGCCATCTCGACGGCCCACGCCTCGCGATCGGCGAGCGCCTTGCCGCGGAGTCCGTAGACGCCGCCGAAGAAGCGGATGTTCTGGCGCACGGTGAGATCGTCGTAGAGGCTGAAGCGCTGCGTCATGTAGCCGATTCGGCGTTTGAGCTCGTCGGGATTGCGGGCGATGTCGATGCCGAGCACGCTCGCCGAGCCGGCGGTCGGGGTCAGCAGGCCGCAGAGCATGCGAATGGCGGTCGATTTTCCGGCGCCGTTGCTGCCGAGGAGACCGAAGACCTCGCCGGGCCGCACCGTCAGCGACAGATCGTCGACGGCGCGGAATTCGCCGAAGACTTTGCATAGGCCGCGGACGTCGATGGCGTTGTCCATCGTCATCTTCCGACCGCGCGATCGAGCGCCGCTTTGGCCAGCCGGAGCTGCGCCCTGGACTCCGTTTGATCGAGCTCGGCCCGCAGCAGCGCGGTCTCGGCGTCGAGCAACTCAGACGACGGCGCGACTCCTTCGCGATAACGATCGGCGGCGACGCGGGCGTTTTCTTTCGCCGATTCGACGCTGCGGTCCGACAGATTGACCGAGGCCTCGGCTGTGGCCAGATCGAGGCGGCGCGAAGTCACCTCGAGCCGGATGCGCTCGTCGAGGTCGTCGAGCTGTCGCCGCAGCGCCTCGGTCTGTGCCGTCGCTTGCGCCGCGGCTGCCTTCGTCCGGCCGGCATCGAACAGCGTCAGCGAGAGCGTGAAGCCGACGTCCCATGAGCTGCGCCACGATTCGCTGAGCGGAAAGATGCGCGAGTTCGGATTCGCGTAGACATAGTCGGCGACGAAACTGCTCTGCGGTTTCACTGCCGATCGCTGGATGCCAACGTTGGCCTCGGAGGCTTTGATGCGGGCGAGTAGCGCGGCGCGCTCAGGCCGCCGCTCGAGCGCCAGAACCACGAGCTTCTCGTTCCCGTCGTCCTGCGGCACGATCGCGGTCAACGGCTCGGCCGGCTCGACGATCGAGCCCGGCGGCGAGCCGATCAGGCGGAGCAGATTCGCGTTCGCGAGCTCCGCGGAATTGCGGGCGCGAAGAAGCGACACCTCGGCACGATCGCGCTCGACTTCCACGGCCAACACCTCGTTCGCCGCCGCGAGGCCGAGATCCTTCCGGTTGCGCGCATCCTTCAAGTGGGCGTCGAACGTGACCAGCGACTGCTCCAGGACCTTGACCGAATCCTGCGCCGTGACCAGCGACCAAAACGCGATTGTCGTCTCCAGCGTCAGGTCGTTCGCGGCCGCGCTGCTGTCGAGCGCCGACGCGCTTCGCTGATGCTCTGCTGCGCGGATCGACTCCTGGATCCGTCCGCCGGTGTAGAGCGGAACCGACGCACTGAGCGCCCCGCGATAATTCTCCGTGATGTTCGGGAAGAGCGTGCGTAGACCGATTCCAGGCAACGCGATCGAGAACTCCGGGACATTCGAAGTGTGCGTGTAGCCCGCCGTGAGGGCGGCCTGCGGCATCTTGGCTGCGGAAGCGATGCGAATGTTCTCCTCAGCCGCGTTCTCGAGTGCGTGCAGTTGCGCGAGGCGCTGCGAGCTGGTGTGCGCTCGCTCGATGGCATCGGCAAGGGTGAGAGGAATCCGCGCCGGCTCGGCAGCGTGCGCGGCCGCGGCGAACAGCAGCGCAAGAGCGATCGCATGAATTGCCGTTCTCATGAGCGCACCTCCGGTTGCTCTGCGGCGGGAGCGCCCATTCTCGCGATAAAGATGTCCTCGAGCGATGGCGCGATGACGCGGGCGGAGCTGACGCGCACTCCGCGCTCGCCGAGCGTGCGCGTGATCGCATCCGCTGCGCTGCTCGCGTCGGCGCCGCCCCCGAGCGTGACGTGCAGCCGCTCGCCGAAGCTCTCAAAGCCCGTGACTTCGCGGAGGGAACCGAGGACCTCGGAGGCCAGATGCTTCGGCTCCGCGATCAGCTCGATCATCGCCCGCTTGTCCGAGGCCCGCAGCGCCGCCGGCGAGTCGATCGCTAGAATCCGTCCGCCGTTGATCAGTGCCACGCGCTGGCAGCGCTCGGCCTCATCGAGATACGGCGTGGTGAGGAGCACGGTGAGGCCGGTGCTCTGAAGATGGGCAAGGATCTTCCAGAAGTCGCGACGCGAGACCGGATCGACGCCGGTCGTGGGCTCGTCGAGAATCAGCAGCTCCGGCGTGTGGATCAGCGTGCAGGCGAGCGCGAGCTTCTGCTTCATGCCCCCGGAAAGGCGATCGGCGAGTCGCGTGCGGAACGGTGCCAATCGCAGCAGGTCCAAGAGCTCGTCGCGGCGCGAACGCCAGCCGCGCACGCCGTGGATCTGCGCGAAGAACTCGATGTTCTCGTCGACCGTGAGATCGCCGTAGAGCGAGAAACGCTGCGAGAGGTAGCCGACGCGGCGCGACAGCGCGCCGGCCTGGCGCACTGGATCGAGGCCGCAGGCACGAACGATGCCGCCGTTCGGCGCGAGCAATCCGAGGATCACACGCAGCGTCGTCGTTTTCCCCGCACCGTCCGGGCCGATCAGGCCGAACATCTCACCGCGCATGACCTCGAAGGAGATGCCACCTACAGCGGTGACGATGCCGTAGCGGCGGCTCATTTCACGAACGCTGACCAAGGCCTCGGCGCTCACGATTTCTTCTCCGGCTCGGGGCTCAGCGAAATGTGCGCCTCGGCGGGCATGCCGGGTTTGAACAGGCCGTCAGCGTTCGCCAGCGAGATCTTGATCTTGTAGACGAGCTTCACGCGCTCGTCGCGAGTCTGCACGTTCTTCGGCGTGAACTCGGCCTCGGAGGAGATGAAGGTGATCTTCCCGTTCCGGCTTTTCCCGGCGTCCGTCACGACCGTCGCTTCCTGCCCGAGATGGACGTGGCTGAGATCGGCGTCGGACACGTAGACGTTGAGCCACGGCGCATCGAGCTCCGTGATCACACACAGCGGCGCGCCGGCGCCGACGATCTCGCCTTGCTCGGCGAGCTTCGTGGTGACGATGCCGTTTTGCGGGCTGACGATGATGGTGTCCGAGATCTGCTGGCGAAGCTGCGCGATCCTGGACTCGGCGGACGCGAGACGCGCGCGGGCCGCGTCGATCTCCTCTTTCCGGCTCCCGGCGCGCGCCCGCGCCAGCGACTGCTCGAGCGAGTCGGCGCGCGAAGCGAGCACGTCCCGACGCGTTCGCGCGTCGTCGCGCGACTTCGCCGTTCCCGAGCCGCGGTCCAGCAGTCCCTGCATCCGGTCGAGATCGTGTTGCGCTCCGGCGATGTCCGCGCGAGCGCCTTCGAGCTGGGCCTCGAGCTCGGCGATGTCCTCTTTCCGGGCACCGGCCAGGCGAAGGCGGAGATCGGCGTCAGCTTGATCGCGTTCGGCCTCGGCCTGCTGCAGGCGAAGCTCCAGATCCGTCGAATCGATCTTTGCGATCTGCTGTCCGGCCTTGAGCCGATCGCCCTCGCGCAGCGTCAGCGCCAGCACCTGTCCGCCGATCTTCGTGGCCACGCGAACGTCGGTGGCCTCGATATGTCCCGAGGCAACGATGGCATTCCGCGGCCCGTCGTCATGGCAGGCCGCCAGCAGGAGGACCAGCAGAAACAGGAGCATTCGTTTCATCGGCAGACTCCTTGGATGTGGGGTGAATCGCGACGGCATAAGTCTATGCCGGTCCGTCTGCATTCGGTTGCAACAGGGATGCAGTCCCGTTCACGACCCTTGCGGCTGCGGGGCAACGACCATGCGCAGTTCCTTGCCGATGCCGGCGAAGGTCCGGTGATTGAGCGGGAACTCGAGCAACACGTGAAGGAGGTTGACCAGATAGAGAACGGCGAGACCGGCGGCGTAATCGTAGTAGTACAGCCCGATTGCGGCGAGCCAGAGCGCGATGATGCCGACAGCCCGCCACCGCGGGATCGCGTGCCAGCGGATGATCGATGTCTTGGAGAACCAGTTCAGGTAGTGATACGTGTAGGCGAATGCAATGAAGCGCATGACCACCATGGCGCCGAGAGTGTCGTAGATCCTTCCGGGTGGGAAACCGAACAGCTTGAGGAGTTGCACGTTCAAAGGCTCGAGAAAGGCGTAGATACCGCGGATCGATTCCGGCGGAGCGACACCGGAGGGCGTGTAGACGAAGAAGCTCGCCGCGCAGACAACGAAGACGGCAAGGGAGAGAAGCGCGCTCCAGCTCTTCGTCTTCAAGCAGCCGTAGAGAACGAAGGTCGCCGTGAATAGCAGGACATGAGCGATCGTCACGAGCAGGTAAGCGACGACGAAATAGGCGCGGTAGTCGCTCGAGAGCGCCACGGCGGCGAGAAGAATCGCGATCAGCGCCGCGGCGGTTACGGAGTAGCGGACGTAGTGAAGCATCAGCGCCGTGCCGAAGGCCAGGTAGACGAAAGCGATCTCGTACACAGGCGGCACCGGGTGATGCAGCAAGTCGTTCGAAATGTATCCGACCATCAGAGCGGCCATGGCCATGGCCACGAGTACAAGCCACCAACGCCTCGCGGTGCGGCGCGGGGCGAAGAAATCGTGATCGTACAGCCAGGAAATCTCGGTGAAGTAATGCAATGGCCCGAGCACGGCGTACGCGAGTAGGAACAGGTGAAATGGCGCGATGTACGCTGCAACGCAGGTTGCGACCATCAGAACGGAGTTGAGGTGATTCAGGCGAGCGGGTGAGAGCTGCACGGAAGTGTGCTTGATTCTACACTGCGGTCCAGCTTGGCGGAAACACCTGGAGAACGTTCCGGTGAAGAGCGAACGGAGGGGATCGATGCAGCCGAAGCACTACATCATTCTGGTTCTCGCGGCCATCCTGGAAGTCAGTGGTGACGCCATCATTCGCGCCGGTCTCCCGCATTGGTCCGGCGGCGCGAAGGCACTCGGCGCCCTGGTCATCGCCGCGGGCGTTGTCGTGCTCGGGATCTATGGGATCTTCGTGAACAAGGCTCCGCTCGACTTATCGACCACGCTCGGGCTCTATGTCGCCTTCTTCGCGGTTGTGGGCTGTATCATCGGCGGTATTCGCTATCACGGCGAAGCCCGCGACCCTTGCCGGGATCGTCGTGATCGCGGTAGGCGGCCTGATCATCAATTACGGCGAGCGCATGTCGCGATAGCGCCGGATCGTGCCATTGAGAGTGAGGAGCTGAAATGAATCACACCACGGCTGCTCCGGTTGCGCCGGGGACAAGTGTCTGCCAAGCCTGCGTCTCCGCGCCGTCCGCCCCAGCCGGAGGTCCCCAGCATGACGGACAACTGCACACGAACGTCTGCAAACTCGCTCGCGGCGGCGCTCGGCCCTAGCCCACCACTCACCAATCGCGGTTTCCACGGGTTCGCCGCCGATCATCCTCGCACTGTGAGAAATGCGGGCTAGGCCTCGTGCGGGCGCGGGCATACCCCAATTTCGGAAACTTACCCGAAGGTGAGTCGTCGAACGCGAGAAGATGCTGGGATGGCATGGTGCCGTCTAACCCGTCTAGGAGTTTTCGCCAGCGCGAAAAGTAACGTTGACGGCTTGACAAGGATGGAAGGCAGACATAACGTGTCAATTTGTACTCCTAGGGCAAAATTAGGGGGACATTAACCGAGGCGTCGAGCAAAGCGCCCATTCGGCACTGGCTCTTGCAGGCGTCTCACAATTTATGAGGAGACTCTGCATGGACCAGAGCAGGTGGAAGGCTCGTGAAGATTACCGCGATATTCTGATACGCATCAAAGGCCCCACCAACCCCCACGGTGCCTATCCTGGGTGCGGCTGGGTTATAAGCGTTCTCCTAGCCGTTCTCTCCATTGCTCTCACGGTCGCGTTTGGCCTGCGCCTGTGGTAGCGAGCTGTCCCTACACTAGACAGGCACCAAAGACGTACCGGAAGTGTGGACAAGAGCTGGGGCATAAACAACGGCCCGCTCCCGGGGCAATCGCGAGCGGGCCCTAAGTCTTCGTAGGCGGCAAGCGCCCATTCGGCTCTAGTAGTAAAGACACCAAACCGGGAAGAATGTGTGGAGTTGGAGGTGTCGGCGCTGGTGACCCGCCGATGCAAAGCGAGTGTGCTCGGCATTGCTAGGCGCTACCATCAACTCGGCTTAACGGACCGAGAGAGGCGGGCGAAACGGGACGATTGTGGAGAAGGATGAGAGGTTCCAAGATCTGTACGGTAGGTACTTTCGATCGGTCTGTGCGTATCTTGTCCGATTCGGTTTCGAGCCGGAGGCAGCACGAGACTTGGCGCAGGATGTCTTCCTACGGGTGTACGAGCATCGAGAGCACTATCGTGGTGGAGCAGCGTGGTCGTATCTCAAGGCAACCGCTAAGCGTGTTGCTCTCAATGAGGTCCGGAGACGGAACGTGCAGCGCCGTTCAGGTGTCGAGGAGTCACTCGAAGGCTTGTCGGGTTCATATGATTCCGTCGCGGATCCGTATACAGGTGAACGGCCCCTATCTGCGGAGCTCGCATTCATTGAGACGGAAGCTGCCCTATACCGGAAACGATGGCTCTCTGAGGCGATCGAAGGGCTCCCACAAAGTATACGGTCATGCCTTGTCTTGCGCCTCAACGGAGCCACATATGGTGAAATTGAAAGCCTGCTGGGGATCACTCTCGATGCGGTGAAGTCACGCTTGCATGAGGCTAGACGTCTTCTGAGATCAAGGTTTAGAGAAGAACTAGGCTCTGATCCGTCAGAGGACGAGAGTTCAGGCGATGTTTAGGTGGTTGTGTGTGCAAGAGCACCATGGCCTCCATGGACTAGGATCGCTTGCACCTCCTCTGGGTTGGTCCTAGGAGTCTGCACGGCGGCGACGTTCTGACCGGCAATAGCGCCGCGCTGGCTCCGTTCGCGGATCACGCCGCGTGCCAGAGCCGAACGGCGGTGTGCCATTGCAGAGGCGAGATCGATTCGCGCGGCGCGAGCTCGATGTGCAGCACTCGCCGGTGCTCCGGCGCGCGGGCCGCGGACGAGGAGTGCACCAGCAGCGGGCGCATGAGCACGATCGCGCCCTGCGGAACGTATAGATCGACGATCGCGGCGCCGGAGACGAGCTCCGTCACCTCCTGTTCGGCGAGCTTGCCGTAACGATGGCTTCCCGGGACCACTCGCAACGGTCCGTTCTCAGAGCCGCAGACGTCGAGATGCACGCGAACTGCGAGCATCTGCGCGAGGACCTCCGCCGGCGGCTCGACGTGCAGCGACCCCGCCTTCGAGCTCCATGGACCGTAGCCGGGGACATGCATGCGCTCCTTGACCGCGATCGCGCGATCCTGATGCCAATGCACGCGCCAGTTCGTCTCCGCGGTCTTGTCAAACAACGTGGCTCTGACGGCGACCAGATCGCGGCCGATCACGGAGCGGAGGTAGCGGCCAAGCGACTCGTGCAAGAGGAGCCGCACGACGCTAGGATGCGCCATGAGGTTGCGGACGCCGCCGCGCTTGGCTGGTACGACTGGAAGGGAGGCGGTGATGTGCTCGCATTGATCATCATCAAGCGCGAGGTCTGCGATTGCATATCCATCGCTCTCGAGATCGTTCACCGCGCGATCGTATCGCGAAACCGGCTCCGCGCCGGTGCCGTTTTGCCCAGACGGCGGCCGAGAATTAATGGACCCCGAGGCTCGTTGCCATGACCGGTGCAGCGAAACGTACGCTGTTGCCGCGCGTCGGGCAACCCTACCCGGCCCTCCGTGATCTGGGCTAAGCCACCTCTTCGGAATCCCATCTTCTTAGCCAGCCGCATTCTGATCCATCGCTCATCGAACGGCCGGTGTCGCCTGTCCGGAATCGTGAACGTCGCTCGGATGCCAACGGAGGTCGCGTGAAGGTTGCCAAGAAGCCTGTGGTACGAGCAGTGCGAGAAGCGAAGATTCCCGTCTCTGACACGAACATCACCAAGGCTGCGATACGCTTGCTCGATCAGCGGCTCGTGTCCACGGAAATGCACTACGTCCAGCGAACGCTGGGCACGACCGCGACGCAGAGAGACCTCGACGCGCAGGTGATGGCCGTTCGAAAGCTGCCCTGGTCGGCGATCACAGTCGCTGATTGAGCGACGCAGAGCGCGGCCGTCCCAGTCGCAACCGTTGAGCGTCATCCGGCGAAAGCCATTGGCGACTGCTCAGTCACTCCGTCCCGCAGGCGATCCGGAACCCATAGTCCATGTAGCGAAATGCCGCGGGGATGCTCGAGCGCGCGGCACAGCGGCTGCTCTTGATCCGATGGCGCCACGAGCCACCGCGTGAGACGCGGCGCAAACCTGTCTCCGGACCGCGCGGATTGCAATCCGGCGATGCGGCGTAATAATCGGCCTGATACCAGTCGCCGCACCACTCGTGGACGTTCTCGCAGATGTCGTACAGTCCGAACCCGTTGGGCTCGCCGAGCGCGCGCTGCTCCGGGCGGTTGAGCCATCGCTCGCTGTACGCCGGCCGCGACTCCGGCGGATCGTCGCCCCACGGATAGCGCGCTCCCTCCACACCTCCACGCGCCGCGCATTCCCATTCAGCCTCGGACGGTAAGCGGTAGCGCCTGCCTGTGATGTTGGTCAGCCAATCGCAGTACGTGACCGTGTCGAGCCACGAAATCGCGACTACCGGCTGCATCGGATGATTGAATCGCGGATCGTGCCAGCCCGGCGGCGGAGGGTGATCCACGGCTTTCAGGAAGGCGGCGAATTCTTCGTTGGTCACCTGCCAGGCGCCGAGGTCGAAGGAATCGACCCAGACGCGATGGACCGGCCGCTCGTCGTCCTGTCCGACCTCCGACCCCATCATGAACCACGTTCCTTCTATGCGAACGAGCGGAGATGCAGGCGGTGTGGATGAACCTGATGGCACAAGCTTGATGGTAGACCGCTTGTCTATGGACTGCAGCGGCTGGCCGCGCATTCGTTGACCACGGGCGCAGCCCAATTTGACGATGATGAAATGGCGGCCTGCTCGAGAGCCGGCCGAACTTCGCAACTTCGGCCCACAATCAATCCCGTCGGCGGCGTTCGAGGTATCGTCCGATGCGCGCGATACCTTCTCGAATCGCGTCGACCGACGCGGCGTAGGAGATGCGGACGAAACCCTCGCCGGCGGAGCCGAACGCGGTGCCTGGGATGACCACAACATCCGCCTCGGAGACGAGCGATTTCACCATGCTGAGGGAATCGCGCGTCGGCACCGGCACAAACGCATAAAACGCGCCGGCCGGCGGCTGGAGATGGATTCCGAGATCGCGCTCGATGGCCTCGAGAGCGGCATCGCGTTGCTCGCGGAAGCGCGCACGCACGCGCCTGAGCCACGCCGCGTTCCACTCCCGCGCTTCGAAGATGCGTTCGGCGAGATCCTGTGAAAACGCCGAGGCGCACGTCGCCACGTAACCATGGGTCTTGATGATCGGGGTCATCAACTCTTCGCGGGCGATCGCCCATCCGAGGCGAAGGCCGGTCATCGAATGACTCTTCGACAGCCCGCCGACCACGACGACATTCCGGCCGAGATCGAGCAACGACTGCGGCTCCTGGCCGTACCAGATCGATTGATAGACCTCATCGCTGACCACGACGCATCCGCGGACATCGGCCTCGGCTGCGATCGTCGCCAACGTGGCTCGGTCGGTAACGGCGCCGAGAGGATTCGACGGCGAGTTGATGACGATCAGCTTCGTTCGCTCCGTCATCTTCGCGATCACGGAGCTCGCATCCAGCCGCCATGCCGGTGCCTCGATCTGGTATTGAACCGGAGTTGCACCGGCGAGAATCGTCAGCGAGTTGTACGCAGGGAAACCGGGATTCGGAACGAGCACTTCGTCACCAGCCTCGACGAAGGCTTGGAAGATCGCGTAGAGCGCAAGCTGCGTTCCGGCGGTAATACAGACCTCGGTGCGGGGATCGAACGACGGCGCGATCGCCCCAGCGATCTTCTTTCGCAAGGAGAGCCGGCCGGCGTTCGGTGTGTAGCGCCACGAGCCCTGTGTCGCCACCTCGCCGGCCATGGCCCGGAACGTAGCATCGGCCTCAATGTTCGGCTCGCCGATTCCGAGGTTGATCGACAGCGGCGTCGCCAAGGCGTCGATCTGGCGGATCAACGAGATCTCGATGCCATCGAGTCTCGATGCGGTTCGAACGGGTTTTGTCATCGTGGTCATACCTTCACTCCCGAGGTGTCATCCTGAGGCGGCGGAACCCCGGAGGGGTGAAGC
>DASQGS010000061.1:0-3189 GCA_035632455.1 Thermoanaerobaculia bacterium
CCGCGCCCCGGAGGGGCGCCGGATCACCACAAATGCCGTTCGTCGTTTTCGATCCCGAGCTCATCGAGGATCGACCGGTATTCCTCCTGAAACGTCCGCGTTCGATGGTGCTCCTCCTGGTCGCGGATGTACCGTCGGAGCCTTCCAGCTTTGAATCCGCTCACGGTGAAGCCGCCGTAGCCCTCCTGCCAGGCGAACCGCCGCACCTCAAAGGTCTCGTGGATCCACGCCGAGGTGGCGCGCTTGATGTCGCGCATGAAAGTCGCGACACAGTGCGAAGCCTTGAGCGCGGCGAAGATGTGGACGTGATCCGCCGTACCGCCGATCTCGAGGCAGGCCGCATCAGCCTCACGGATACAGCCGCCGAAATAGCGATGCAGTTCTGCTCTCCACTCGTCCGCAATCAGCGGTTCGCGATTCTTTGTGCTGAAGATGAAGTGATAACTGAGACTGAGATGCGTCGACGGCATGAGAACCTCCACGCCGAGGCTCCCTCGGGTTCCGGACGGATCAAGTTATCTACCGTGAGTGGAACCCTGCGCCCCTCCGGGGCGCGCGGGTTTGTTGGGGGGCCGGGTCCGGTGGTTTTCGCGCCGCCACGCTTTTCGCGAGGACGCCAGCCTCCCGTAAGGCGCTCGACCACCGGCTATCCTCCTCCACGCCTTCGGCGGGGCCCGCGGCCGCCGCGTTTCCGCGGCTTCTATAGCGTCCCCGTCAATCCGCCACGCCCACCTCGTCCTCCACTCCGGCGTTCGAACGCGAGTGGATGCCGAGGCGTTTCATCATCTCGTTGAGCGTCGACGGCTTGAGCTGCAGGAGCTCGGCCGCTTTCTTCTGCACGCCGTTCGCCATCTCCAGAGACTGGAGGATCATGGCCCGCTCGTAGCGGGAGACGGCGTCCTTGAGCGAGATGCCGTCGGCGGGGACGATCATCGCCGGCTGGTCGGTCTGCACGGGGTAGCGGAGATAGTCGGGCAGAAGATCCGGACCGATGCGGTCGCTCGTGGAGAGGACCACGGCGCGCTCGATGGTGTTCTCGAGCTCGCGCACGTTGCCCGGCCAGGGGTGGTCCATGAGGATGCGCATCGCCTCGGGCGTCAGGTCTTTCACCTTCCGCTTGTTCTCTTCCGTGTACTTCTCCAGGAAGTGCGCCACCAGCAGCGGGATGTCCTCGCGCCGCCGGCGCAGCGGCGGCAGCGGGATGGTGATGACGTTGAGGCGGTAGTAGAGATCTTCGCGGAAGCGCTGCTCGGCCATGAGCTTGGAGAGCTCGGCGTTCGTCGCGGCGATGATCCGCACGTCGACGCGGATCGTCTCGGTGCCGCCGACGCGCATGAAGGTGCGCTCCTCGAGCACGCGCAGCAGCTTGGCCTGTGTCTCGAGATTGATGTTCCCGATCTCGTCGAGGAAGATCGAGCCGCCGTCGGCGATTTCGAAGAGGCCGCGCTTCGTGGCGATGGCACCGGTGAACGAGCCCTTCATGTGGCCGAAGAGCGACGACTCCAGCAGCTCCGGCGGCAGTGAGCCGGAGTTGACCGTCACGAAGGCATTGCGCGCGCGCGGGCTGGCGTGGTGGATGGCTTTCGCCACCAGCTCCTTGCCCGTGCCCGCCTCGCCCGCCACGAGAATGTTCGAGCGCGACGGCGCCGCCAGGCGGATGAGGTCGTACACCTTCCGCATCGGCTCCGACTTCCCGATGATGTTCGCGTAGGCGTACTTCTCGGCCAGCTCCGCCTTCAGCCGCTCGTTCTCGTTCGAGAGGCGCCGCTGCTCCAGCGCCTTGTTGACCGTGAGGATGACTTCCTCGTTCTTGAACGGCTTGGGGATGTAGTGAAACGCGCCGTGCTTCATCGCCTCGATGGCGCCGTCGATCGACGAGAAGGCGGTGATGACGATGACCGGCAGCCGCGGGTTGGAGATGCGCACGGCCCGCAGCGTGTCGATGCCGCTGATGCCCGGCAGCATGATGTCCAGGATGACCAGATCGATGTTCTCGTCTTCGTCGAGGACGGAGAGCGCCTCCTCGCCGCTGGCGGCCATGGCGATGTCGAAGCCCTCGCGCCGCAACACGGCGTCGAGCACGTCTCGCAGGACTTCTTCGTCGTCAACGATGAGGATTCGCATTAGTTCCTTGTCATCCTGAGCGCAGCGAAGGATCTTCTCGCCAAGTGACTAACGGGGATGCTTCGCTCCGCTCAGCATGACATTACCTGGAGTGGCCTTTGGCAACGTGATCGTGAACTCGGCACCTTTTCCTGTCTCACTGATGACACTGATCTCGCCTTCCGACGCATTCAGAATGCGGCGCGTGATGGCCAGACCGAGTCCCGTTCCTCCCTGCCCGCGCTTCGTCGTGACCAGCGGCTCGAAAATGCGCTCCAGCATCTCCACCGGAATGCCCTTGCCGTCGTCTTTCACACGGACCATCACGCGATCGCCGCGTTCTTCCGCGGTGATCCAGATGTTGCCGTGCTCTTCGACTGCATCACGTGCGTTGAGGAGGACGTTGGTCAGAACCTGCTGCAGGTCGTGAAAGTTCCCGCGCACCTGCAGCGCGGGGAGCGCGACGTGCACACGGATCTGCTTCGGCACGAAGTGCTCCTCGTGCAGCGCCAGCGTCGTTTCGATCAGCTTCGGTACGTCGACCGACTCGCGGGCGCGCGGGCGCGCGGCGATGAGATCGAGCAGGTTGTTGACCAGGCTCGAGGCGCGGAACGACTGCTGTTCCATTTTTTTCAGCAGCCGGTATTTCGGATCTTCCGGCGCCGTCTCGGCCAGCAGCAGCTGTGCGTACGATGAGATGCCCGTCAGCGGTGTATTGACTTCGTGGGCCATGCCGGCGGCCAGCAATCCCAGCGACGCCAGGCGCTCCTTGTCCTGCAGCTCGCGCTCCAGGCGGACGCGCTCGGTGATGTCGCCGATGACCAGCACGCGCGCCCCGTCGGCCACGTCCGTCGAATGCAGCGGGCTCGACGTCACCGTCACTTCCTTGTCCACGCCGAGGCGGTTGACGAAGTTCGTGGCGATCGAGCGCGCGTTCGACTGCCGCAGCTCGTTGTACGGCGGGAAGAGACCCGTGATCGGCTCTTCTTCCGCTTCTTCGCTGCCGACGAGGTCCCAGAAGGCGCGGTTCGCCGTCAGCACCGTGCCGTCCGCCGCCACCACGGCAATGGCCGACGACGACGACTC